>NZ_PIJG01000027.1:0-38498 GCF_002809955.1 Geobacillus sp. Manikaran-105 | reverse complement strand
GGTGACTCTATTCTACCAGAAAAAAGGGCGATTCTTCTATATTTGAGGCAAAAAAGTGGGGGCTGATCCCAAAACGCATTCGCGTTTTGGGTCAGCCCCATCATTTTTTTCAAGTGCCGCTGATCCCACTTCAGTGTCTCATCCTCAATGTTTTGAGTCACATGGAGTTGGTTGTCAGCGGTCATTGTTATGCTGGCATGCTCTATCCGTGCTAAAAGCGTCCATAACGATGATCGTCCATTTCAGATTTGTGAAGGAATGGTTATTTATGAATATTTTGTTATGATCTATAATCGGATTGGTGATGTTTCATTATTTTGAAAATATAACGATGAAAAAGAGAGTGGAACGTGAAAGAGATGATAGGAATGTGGAAATTGATCAGAATGTTGAAGTTGCGAGATCTGGAGTTGTTTCGTTTAGATGACCAAGATGGTGAAACGGTTTGTATGTTATTGATTTTGGATTACAGGAGACCTAGTGTTTTCGATGATTTTCCCATTTTAAAGGGAATCGAGGATGAGGATTCATTTGAAGGCGCGGAGAATTATATCCACACGGTCATCATTTCAGAGAAAACATTAGAACAACATATGGTGGACCGAATCCTTGAGGTCATCGAAGGGTTAGTTGAACATAAGCCCGATTGTGATAATAATCATTCGTTTTATATTACGAAGTTCCCTGATTATTTTGGGGTTGGCACACATTTAATCGAGTACATTCAACCGATCTTAGATAAGATGAATTTTGATATTGATCTCACCTATATCACGGATAAACATTTCAATTACTTGACGCAAGAATAACGTTGCTTGCCGCGTCGCAGGCCATTTCCCCTTAGAGCAACGTGCCAATAGTCGTTTTGATTTCATGGCCGACCTGCTTATGGTATAGTTAAAATATCTGAAAGCTGAATAAACTGGTGATGGCCATGATTTATATTGGACTGACCGGCTGGGGGGATCATGACAGCTTGTACCCGCCAGGTCTTGCGGCGAAAGACAAGTTGCTGGAATACGCGGCCCATTTTCCGACGGTCGAGGTCGATTCGTACTTTTACGCCATTCAGCCGCGTTCGAACGTGGAAAAGTGGATTCGCGAGACGCCGCCGTCGTTTCAGTTTATCGTGAAGGCATACCAAGGAATGACCGGGCATGAGCGCGGCCCGATTCCATATGAAAGCAAGGAAGCGATGTTTGCCGCGTTTCTGGAATCGATCGCGCCGTTTCAGGAAGCGGGGAAATTGGCGATGGTGCTGTTTCAGTTTCCGCCGTGGTTTGACTGTCGGCGCGAGCATGTGGCGTACTTGCGCTGGGTGAAAGCGCGGATGGGGGAGGTGCCGGCGGCGCTCGAACTTCGGCACCAATCGTGGTTTTCGCCGCGCTTTTATGACAAAACGCTTCGCTTTATGGAAGAGGAAGGGTGGATTCACACAATTTGCGACGAGCCGCAGGCAGGGGAAGGGTCCGTGCCGACGGTGTTGCATCCGACCGACCGGGAAAAGACGCTCATCCGCCTGCACGGGCGCAACGTGCACGGCTGGAACAGGGCGACGGCCGGCGAGAACTGGAGGGCGGTCCGCTATTTATACCGGTACAATGAGCGCGAGCTGCGCGAATGGGCGCGCCATATCGAGACATTAAAGCAAAAAACAAAACAGATTTACGTGCTGTTCAACAACAACTCCGGCGGCGACGCCGCTGACAACGCCAAACAATTGATCGATTTGCTTGGCATTGAATACACGGGTCTTGCGCCGCGGCAGCTTGGTTTGTTTTGAAGCGAGAAAGAGGGGGATGGAGGATGGCGTATGCGTTGCTTGTCTTGATCGGCTTTATCGCGGGGACGGTCGGCAGTTTGGCCGGCCTTGGCGGCGGGGTGATCATCGTGCCGGCGCTTTTGTTTTTCGGCGCACTCGGCTGGCTGTCGGCGGTGACGCCGCAAGTGGCGGTCGGCACGTCGCTTGTCGTCATTATTTTCAACGGCTTATCGTCCACATTGTCGTATATGAAAGACAAAATGGTCGACTATCCAAGCGGTTTGCTGTTTTGCATCGGCAGCGTTCCCGGGGCGGTCATCGGCGCTTGGGTGAACAATACGCTGAGCGCCGCTCATTTTTCATTGTATTTTGGGCTGTTTTTAATCGCCATGTCGGTTTTTTTGTCGCTGAGTCAAAAGAAAACGAAGCGTTCGGCTGACGAGACGGCGGCGGCAAAAGAAAACGGGGCCGAACGAACGGCGGCGGAGCAGGCGCGGCCGGCGCCATGGTGGAGACGGCGTGTTGTGCGAACGTACACGGACCGAAACGGCGAGGTGTTCACATACGGCTATCAACCGCTCATGGCGGTCGCCATCGCGTTTGTCGTCGGCTTTTTCGGCGGGCTGTTTGGCATTGGCGGCGGATCGCTCATGGTGCCGGCGATGATCGTGCTGTTTCGCTTTCCGCCCCATGTGGCGGTGGCGACGTCGATGTTGATGATTTTCCTGTCCTCCCTCATCGGTTCGCTCACCCATGTCGCGATGGGAAACGTGCAATGGCCGTTTGCCCTTGCCCTCATTCCCGGGGTGTGGATCGGCGCGAAAACAGGGGCGTGGATCAATAAGCGGATGCCGAGCCGGACGCTTGTCGTCGTGCTGCGGCTAGTGCTTGTGCTGCTCGGGGCCCGGCTTGTATGGGAAAGTTTGGCGTAATGGAAGGAGGGGCGCGCGTTTTGAAGCAAACTATCTACATTTATCATACGAACGACGTGCACAGCCATTTTGAACATTGGCCGCAAATCGCCCGCTTTTTGTCGGAACGGAGACGGGAACATCGCGCCCGCAACGAGGCGATGCTGTTGTTTGACGTCGGCGATTTTCTCGATCGCGTGCACCCGATTACCGAGGCGACGCGCGGAAAAGCGAATGTGGATTTGTTGAATGATCTCGGCTATGATGCGGTGACGATCGGCAACAATGAAGGAATCACGCTTGATTACGACGAGCTTGATACGCTGTACGAGCGGGCTCGGTTTCCGGTTGTGGTCGCCAATTTGTTCCGCCGCAACGGCGAGCGGCCGCATTGGGCGCTTCCGTATGTCGTCATCCCGGCGACAGAGACGTTCCGCATCGGCGTAGTCGGTGCCACCGCCCCGTTTTCCCATTTTTACGAGTTGCTTGGCTGGAAAATTGCCCCACCGTTTGATTTGTTGGCCGCAGCGGTGGAGGAAGTGAAACGAAAAGCTGATTGCGTCGTCGTCTTATCCCATCTTGGGGTGAATGAAGATGAAAAAATCGCTGCGACGATTCCGGGCGTGGATATTGTGTTGGGCGCTCATACCCACCATGTGTTTCCAGAAGGCAAGGAAGTAAACGGTGCGCTTCTTTGCGCGGCTGGGAAATACGGACAATATGTCGGCGTCGTTAAGCTGGAAGTGGAAGGGCGACGTCTTGGGCGGGCGTCTGCGAAGGTGGTGGATGCTGGTGTGATGCCGTTTTCCGAAGAAGTGGCGTGCCGCCTTCGCTCCCTTGAACAGAAAAGTTTGGCGCGGCTTGAAGCGGAACAAGTCGCTGTGCTCCATGATGACTTGCCGCTTGACTGGTTCGCTCCGTCGCCGCTTGCCCGTTTGCTTGCGTCTGCGCTGCGCGAATGGTGCCAGGCGGACATCGGGATGGTGAACGCCGGGGTGCTGCTTGAACCGCTTGCGAGAGGACCGGTGACGAAAAAAGATTTGCATCGCATTTGCCCGCATCCGCTCAACCCGTGCAAGGTGAAGCTGCGCGGCGCGGAGCTCAAAGAGATTATCCTTGAGGCCAATACGGAACGGATGAAGCATTTGCGTTTTAAAGGGTTTGGCTTCCGCGGCGAAGTGATGGGGGAAATGGTGTACGACGGCGTCGAGATCGAAACGGAGCTGGAAGAAGACGGCGCCTGGCATATCCGCGCCATTCGAATCAACGGCGAGCCGCTCGAGCCGGAGCGCACCTATGACGTGGCGACGACCGACATGTTTGCCATTGGTCATTTTTACCCGCAAATTCAGCGGGCGGCGGAGAAAACGTACTATATGCCGGAGTTTTTGCGCGATCTTCTCGCCTGGAAATTGGCCCAATAGGCAGGCACTTCTTTTTCCATGCTTCATACATTGGAGTATGGAAAGGAGAGTGACTGCGGCGATGGTGGAAGTCAAGCCGATTATCATTGAGGGACATCCGTTTGTCGCGGTGTCCGTCCAGCTGCCGAAAACGAATTTGTTGGCGGTGGCGAGTGAAAAAGGGTACATCATGTGCGGGGCGCTCGATGTGGCGCTATTGAACGAAAAGCTGCGCGACCGCGGCATTGTCGCCGGAAGGGCGGTCGGGGTGCGCACGATCGAGCAGCTGCTTGAGGCGCCGCTCGAATCGGTGACAGTCGCCGCCGAGGAGCTTGGCATCAAACGGGGAATGAAAGGAAAAGACGCGCTGTTGAAAATGCGGTGAAAAAATCCCTCCTTGCAAGCATACATATAGCTTGTAAAGGAGGGATTTCATTTTGCTGCGCCCCCGATTTGTGCGGAGAGGGCCGCTTCCGTTCCGCTACGTGTTTTTATTGACGTTCGTTTTTTTTATGTTTTCCACAGCGGCCGGGCTTTGGATCGTGAATAAAGGCATTGAGCCGGTGCTGATGGAAATTGCCGAAACGGAAACGAAGCGGATCGCCAATTTGATTATCAATAACGCTCTTGAGAAACAATTTGAAGAAGAAAATTCGAAATTCCAGGAGCTCGTGACTGTCCAGCAAGACAACAGCGGGAGAATCGTGTCCGTCGATTTTAACGCCGAGGCGATCAACCGCATTTTGGAAGAAATAGATGACCATGTGATGGCGAGTTTAAAGGCGGCGACAGAAGGACGGATCGAACGGATGGTGCTGCCTGAGGTCGAATCCGGCCAAGGAGACAGCCGCGGGATCATTTACTATATCCCGCTCGGCCAAGTGACGAACAACGTGCTGCTCGCCAATCTCGGCCCGCGCGTTCCGGTGCAGTTCCAAATCGTCGGCAATGTCGATTCGGAAGTGATCAAGGAAATTCGCGCCTATGACATTAACAGCTTTTTTATTGAGATCGACGTTCACGTTGAAGTCGACATCCAAGTCGTCATTCCGTTTGCGTCCAAGCTGACGACGGTCAAAGAAGATATTCCGGTCGTGATGCGCTTCATTCCAGGAGAAGTGCCGCAGTTTTACAACAAAAACGGCGGCTCGCTCGGCCCGTCGGTTCCGCTTCCGAAGCGCTAGTTCAGAAAATGGTTTTGCCGGAAACATGGAAACGTTATACAACGAAAGCGTCGATCCGGCGTCTTTTTCCAGGCTCGCCTGCTCTCCACGACGGGGAGCGAACGAGCTTTTTTGTTTTCAAAAAGAAAAGAGCTAGACGATCCGCTGTAAATTTTGTAATATTATATTAAATTGAAAATAGTTTTATTATTTACATAAGGTCTAGAGGGGATGTGGGAGCCGAGGCAAAGGGACAGGAAACAAGAAGGGCCGGTTTTGGACGCGGCCGCCTTTCAACACATGATGATCGTGCGCATGGGAACGGCGCTTGATTCGTAGAATGCCGCTAGGCGCACATCGGTGACAGAACATTTTGAATAATAGGGGGAACAAGAAATGAAGAAAAAAAGAACAGCAGGTGTCTTTTTCTCATTGATGCTGACGGCAGGTCTTTTGGCCGGCTGCGGCGGCAACCAACAAAGCGGCAGTTCTTCAGGCGGAAACGGTGGCGGAGGAGGCGGCGATGTCATTAAAATCGGCGCCAACCTTGAGCTCTCCGGCGGCGTCGCTTCGTATGGACAGTCGATCGCCGAAGGAGTAGAGCTGGCGTTTGAGGAAATCAACAAAGAAGGAATCAACGGCAAAAAGTTGGAGTTGGTCAAAGTCGACAACAAATCGGAAGCGACCGAAGCGACAAACGGCGCCATCAAGCTGATCAGTCAAGATAAAGTCGCTGCCATTATCGGGTCGGCGACGAGCACGAACACGCTCGCTCAAGTGCAAATTGCCAATGACAATAAAGTTCCGATTATTACACCGTCTGGGACGAGCGAAACGGTGACCGTCAAAGATGGCAAAGTGAACGAGTTCGTCTTCCGGACGTGCTTTATCGACCCGTTCCAAGGAACGGTGGCGGCCAAATTTGCGCTGAACGACTTGAAAGTAAAAAAGGCGGCTGTTTTGATCGACAGCGCGAGCGATTACTCGAAAGGGCTGGCGGCGTCATTTAAAGAAACATTTACAGCCGGCGGCGGCCAAATTGTCGCCGAAGAAGCGTATGTGGCGAAAGACACCGACTTCCGCGCCACGCTGACGAGCATTAAATCGGCCAATCCGGAATTTTTATTCTTGCCGGGCTACTATGAAGAAGTCGGTTTGATCGTCAAACAAGCGCGCGAGCTTGGGTTGAACGTCCCGATCATGGGCGGCGACGGCTGGGATTCGCCAAAACTGATTGAGCTTGCCGGCAAAGACGCGTTGAACAATACGTACATTACGAACCATTATTCGTCGGGCGACCCGGACCCGAAAATTCAAGAATTTGTCAAAGCGTTCCAAGCGAAATACAATAAAGCGCCGGACGCCTTTAACGCCCTTGGCTACGATACGGCATACTTCTTGGCGGATGCCATCAAACGGGCTGGCAGCGCCGATCCGGTGAAAATTAAAGACGCGCTGGCGCAAACGAAAGATTTGCAGCTTGTCACGGGAACATTTACGGTCGATCAAAACCACAATCCTATCAAATCGGCCATTATTTTGGAATACAAAGACGGGCAGCAGCAATTTAAAACAAAAGTCAATCCGTAATGAGGCTCACAGGGCGGGGAGGGGGCGCTCCCGTGGGGGCGTCCCTGTCCGGCCTTTCGTTTGGACATGGAACGAGTTTTCGTTAAGGAGCGTGCAATCATGGAACTCATTCAACAGCTAGTGAACGGCATTTCGCTAGGCAGCATTTATGCGCTCATCGCGCTTGGCTATACGATGGTGTATGGCATCGTCCGGCTCATTAACTTCGCCCATGGCGACGTCTTTATGATTGGTTCATTCGTCGGTTTTTACGCTGTGACGATGCTCGGCGTCGGTTTTTTCCCAGCGCTGTTGTTGGCGATGGCCGCCTGCGCCGTGCTCGGGGTAGTCATTGAGCGGATTGCGTACAAGCCGCTGCGCAACGCGACGCGCATTGCTGTGCTCATTACAGCGATCGGCGTATCGCTTTTGATCGAGTACGTCACCATTTATTTGCGCGGGGCGCAGCCGGAAGCGTATCCGAGCACGTTGCTGTCAGATCGGAACTTGGAGCTGTTTGGCGTTGTCATCAGCAGCCAGTCGCTGTTCATCCTCGGCACGTCCCTCGTTTTGATGGTCCTTCTTCAGTTCATTGTTCACCGGACAAAAATCGGGAAGGCGATGCGTGCGGTTTCTCATGATGCGGAAGCGGCCCGGTTAATGGGAATCAACGTCGACAATACGATTTCGGCCACGTTCGCCATCGGTTCGGCGCTCGCGGGGGCGGCAGGCGTCATTTTTGGCATCTATTACACGAAAATTGATCCATTGATGGGCATTCTTCCTGGATTGAAGGCGTTTGTCGCTGCCGTGTTGGGCGGAATCGGCATCATTCCGGGAGCGATGGTCGGGGGGCTTTTGCTTGGCGTCATCGAATCGCTCGTCAGCGGGCTCGGCTACTCGCTTTGGCGCGACGGAGCGGCGTTTGTCATTTTAATTCTCATCCTCATTTTCCGGCCGGCCGGATTGTTTGGTAAGAACGTACGAGAAAAAGTGTAAAGGATGGTAGGGAACAATGGCAACTTGGAAGCGGACGCGTGGATTTTGGGTTTCCGTCATACTGGCCTTCGCCTTTTTCGTTGTTGTCGAGTGGCTGATTGCAAGCGGAACGTTAAACATCTTTTATGTGAATACCCTCTTTTTTATGGCGATTAATGTCATTTTGGCCGTCAGCCTTCATTTAATTATCGGGATCACCGGACAATTTTCCATTGGCCATGCCGGTTTTTTCGCCGTTGGCGCCTATGCCTCCGCGATTATGACGATGAAGCTGCAGCTGCCGTTTGCGGCCGGCGTTCTGGCCGCCGGGGTGGCGGCGGCGCTCGCCGGCCTCATCATCGGCGTGCCGAGCTTGCGTTTAAAAGGCGATTATTTGGCGATCGCCACGCTCGGCTTTGGCGAAATTGTCCGCATCGCGCTCTTGAACATCGATTACGTCGGCGGGGCGAGCGGCATGACGGTGACGCATATGACGACATGGCCGTGGGTGTTCGCCTGCCTGTTTGCCACCATTTTGGTGATCGCCAACTTCACGAACTCGACGCACGGACGGGCGTGCATCTCGATCCGCGAAGATGAAATCGCCGCCGATGCCATGGGGATCAACACGACGTATTACAAAGTGGCGGCGTTTGTGATCGGTTCGTTTTTCGCCGGCATCGCCGGAGCGCTGTATGCGCACCATTTTTACATCATTCAGCCATCGAACTTTGGCTTCCTGAAATCGTTCGACATTTTGATTTTCGTCGTGCTCGGCGGGCTCGGCAGCCTATCCGGCGCGGTGGTGGCCGCGGTGCTGCTGACGATCGTTTCGACGTTCTTGCAAAACTATCCGGAAACGCGGATGATCATTTACAGCATCGTCTTGATTTTGGTGATGCTGTACCGTCCAACCGGGTTGATGGGGACGAAAGAACTATCTTCGCTCTTCAAATGGCGGAAGGCAGCGCAGGGAGGAATGAATCATGGCGGCAAAAACACCGTTGCTTAAAGCAGAAAACGTCGGCATCCAGTTTGGCGGGCTCAAGGCGCTCTCCGGTGTGACGATGGAGCTATATCAAGGGGAGCTTGTCGGGCTCATCGGCCCGAACGGCGCGGGGAAAACGACGCTGTTTAACTTGTTGACGGGCGTGTATGTGCCGACTGACGGGCGGATTATGCTTGACGGCGAGACGTTGAACGGACTGCCGCCGTATAAAATTACGCGCAAAGGGATCAGCCGGACGTTTCAAAACATTCGCCTGTTCGGCGAGCTGTCGGTGCTCGACAACGTGAAAGTCGCCTACCATGCGCACGCCCGCCATTCGATCGCGAGCTCCATTCTCCGCCTCCCGTCCCATTTCCGCGGGGAAAAGGAAATGGAAGAAAAGGCGATCGATTTTTTAAAAATTTTCCAGCTTGACGGCGTCATGCACGAGAAAGCGAAAAACTTGCCGTACGGCCAGCAGCGCCGGCTTGAGATCGCCCGGGCGCTGGCGGCGCAGCCAAAAGTGCTTTTGCTTGACGAGCCGGCCGCCGGCATGAACCCGCAAGAAACGAAAGAATTGATGAACTTGATCGCGTTTATCCGTGAACGGTTTGCGTTGACGATTTTGTTGATCGAACACGATATGTCGCTTGTGATGGGCATTTGTGAGCGCATTTACGTGTTGGACCACGGCCAGCTGATCGCCCACGGCACGCCGGAACAAGTGCGCAGCAACCCGAAAGTGATCGAGGCTTACCTTGGCGAGGAGGTGTCGTGACGTGTTGAAAGTGGAGGCAATCGATGTGTTTTACGGCAACATTCATGCCTTAAAAGGGGTATCGCTTGAGGTGAACAAAGGCGAGATCGTCACGCTGATCGGCGCAAACGGCGCCGGCAAAACGACGCTGCTAAAAACGATCTCCGGCTTGTTGAAGCCGAAAAGCGGCGACATCGTCTACGAAGGGGCTTCGATCGCCGGCAAGGCGGCGCAAACGATCGTCAAGCACGGCATTTCCCACGTGCCGGAAGGGCGGCGCGTGTTCGCCAATATGACGGTCGAGGAAAACTTGGAGCTTGGCGCGTTTTTGCGTAAAGACAAAGACGGCATTCAACAAGACTTTGCCAAAGTCTTTCAGCTGTTCCCGCGCCTCGAGGAGCGGCGCAAGCAGCTGGCCGGCACGCTCTCAGGCGGCGAGCAGCAGATGCTCGCCATCGGCCGTGCGCTCATGGCGCGCCCGAAGCTGCTCTTGCTTGACGAACCGTCGATGGGGCTCGCGCCGCTTTTGGTCAAAACGATTTTCCGCATCATTCAGGAAATCAACGAATCGGGGACGACGATTTTGCTTGTCGAACAAAACGCTCACATGGCGCTCTCCATCGCCCACCGCGCCTACGTCATCGAATCCGGGCGCGTCGTCCTGTCGGGGGCGGCGAGCGAGCTGCAGGCGAGCGAGCAAGTGAAACAGGCGTATTTGGGCGGGCATTAACGAAAGCAGAAAGACGAAAAGAGGCCGACATCGGCCTCTTTTTTTGTCCAGCCGCCGCTGCTAGCGGCGCCGCTGTTGCTGCCGCTCGGCCCGCTCCCACGCTTTCAAGTGCGGATACGGGTCAAACGCCCACTCCGTATAGCCGTTGTCTTTGTACATGCCGTAATGGAGGTGGGGCGGGAACTTTCCAGCGGTGCCCGGCGGCCCGTAGCCGGAGCTGCCGACCGAGCCGATGATCGTGCCCGGCTCGACGATTTGCCCTTCGCGAAGCCCGGCGGCAAAGCCGTTCAAATGGGCAAAATAATGGTACGTGTTGTTGATGTCGCGGATGCCGACGCGCCAGCCGCCGTATTTATTCCATCCTTTCAGTTCGACAATGCCATAGCACGTCGAGCGGACCGGCACGCCGTAGCCGGCGAAAATGTCGGTTCCTTCATGAATGCGGCGCCCGCCCCAGCCGCGCGCATCGCCCCACGTGTCGCGGTAGCTGTAATTCGCCCGCAACGGGAGCGGAAAGACATGGTCATCCAGTTTCAATGTCTTGTATTTTTTGTAAATCTTCACTTTTCCTAAAATCAAATCCACCGTTTTGGAGCGCTGGTAATAGTTCCAAAGCGCGATTTTAATATGGCGATGATCGATGCCGTATGTCTGCAAATAGCGCGCCATGGCCATGATGACGTCGTCGTCATCATCCGCCCGCGCCTTGCCGTCCCCGTCTCCGTCCACACCGAGCCCGCCAAACTGGGAAATCGTAAATGGGTTCGTATCGTGCGGATTTTTGTTCAGCGGTCCGGCCCATACGTCCGGTTTCATATAAATGCCGAGGACGCCGGTTGGTTTTGGCAAGTCGCGGCGCGCTTGCCGGATGTTCCGTTCATACTGGTCGATGGCGGCAAAGTAATACCATGGAATGAGCGAAACCGCCTCCGCTTTTTTATACAGCTCCATGCGCTGTTCGTATACTGCGTCGTCGTTTTCCGCCGCGGAAGCCGCGCTGGCCGCTATGAACAACACCGTCGCCACCCATAGGGCGACAAACCATCGCTGCACGTGGAATCCCCCCTTTTCGCCCATTTCATATGTTTAGTTTGGGGAGAAACAGGCGATTCATAAATGTTAAAAAGAGGAAAGCGGCTTATTTTTTTGTGTTTTTTCGCGTTTTTCATTTATAATGAAAATGAAACAATCCTCGACAAGTGGAGTGAGAACGATGGCAACAAACGAAGAACATGTCCGCAAGCCGGACTGGCTGAAGATTAAACTGAACACGAATGAACATTATATCGGATTGAAGAAGTTGATGCGGGAAAACCGTTTACATACTGTGTGCGAAGAGGCGAAGTGCCCGAACATTCATGAGTGCTGGGCGGTAAGGCGGACGGCGACGTTTATGATTTTGGGCAGCGTCTGCACGCGCGCCTGCCGCTTTTGCGCCGTCAAAACCGGGCTCCCGACCGAGCTTGACTGGCAAGAGCCGGAACGCGTCGCCGAGTCGGTGCGCATCATGAATTTAAAACACGTCGTCGTCACGGCCGTCGCCCGCGATGACCTCAAAGACGGCGGGGCGGCGGTGTTTGCGGAAACGGTGCGTGCCATCCGCCGGAAAAATCCGTTTACGACGATTGAAGTGCTGCCATCGGATATGGGCGGCGTGTATGAAAACTTAAAAACGCTGATGGACGCCCGTCCCGATATTTTAAACCATAACATCGAAACGGTGCGCCGTCTGACGCCGAGAGTGCGCGCCCGGGCGACGTATGAACGCTCGCTTGAGTTTTTGCGGCGCGCGAAAGAACTGCAGCCGGACATTCCGACGAAATCGAGCATCATGGTCGGCCTTGGGGAAACGAAAGAGGAAATTATCGAAGCGATGGACGATTTGCGCGCCAACCATGTCGACATTTTGACGATCGGCCAATATTTGCAGCCGACGAAAAAACATTTGAAAGTCGTCAAATATTACCATCCGGACGAATTCCAAGAGCTGAAAGAAATCGCGCTGAGCAAAGGGTTCAGCCATTGCGAGGCCGGTCCGCTCGTCCGTTCGTCGTACCATGCCGACGAGCAGGTGAACGAAGCGGCGAAAGCGCGGCAGCTGAAGGCGTGAAGATGGCAAGCGCCCGGGCTTGCGGAGTCAAAGCCGGCGTCTGCCCCCCTCGCTGCCGCCAAACAGCCTGCGAGGGGAGATGCGGGCATCGCGCCCAGGCGGCAAACACTTTGACTAGCGGCTTTTGTTGTCGGAAAAAAGAAACGGTCGTGCCTCTTTAAGAAACAGGCAGACCGTTTTCTTTCGCTACCGTCCGGCCGGCGTCGGCCGCGGCGTGCCGTCGCGGAAGTCGCGGTCGAGGTGGTCGTTTGTCTCGTTGATCATTTCGCCGTTTTCATTTTCCCCGTCGCTCAGCTTTTTCCCTTGCGGATATTTCAACATCCGCTGAATCGTGGCATCGAGAATTTGGTCGATATTGCGCGCGTTCGAATCAAGGCGCCCGAAGCGCTCAATGTCTTTCATCAGCTGCGGATTGTCAGCGATATACACATGGTAGTAACGGGGAACGACGGACAGTGCTGTCTTTTTCACTTGGTCGGCGGTTTGCTGCCGATTTTTTGTGTCGGCGCCATAGACGACAAGCACCTCTTCATCGGTGACGAGCGTGGCGACGTCGTTGACGCCCGGCAGCTGCGTGCACAGTTTGCTGATTAAATCGGCGGCTTGCTCGCGGTTGAACGACGGCATGTCGTTATAGCCGTTTGCATCGCCGAGGATCGGGCTTTTTTGATGGCGAACGTAGCCGAAGTTGTTCATCGGCGTGTCATCGCCGTTTGGCACCCCGTTTTCGTTGTACAGCTCATTGCGGTCGGTCACATTGATCGTATTGCCGCTCCGTTTGTAGACGTCGGTGTTTTCGTCCTGCGCCGTCTGCGCGCAGCCGGCCAGGGCGATCGCCGTTCCGAACGCGGCGACGATCCAACATCGGTTCATCGTCAGCACCCCCCTCGCTTTTAGGGTGGCACGCGGTTCGCTGTTTGATAACAGTAATTGATTGGGTGCGGTGCATCGTTTATGATGAAAGTGGAAAGGCGAGGTGAGAGCGGTGATTTGCATTAACAACCATTGTTATGAACTGGTTGAAAACGTCAAAAACGCGTTTAACGAAGAGGCATTTCGCGCCCGATACGCGGATATTTTAGGGAAGTACGACTACATTGTCGGCGATTGGGGATACAATCAGCTTCGCCTGCGCGGGTTTTTCGATGACCATAACCAAAAGGCGACGTATGATACGAAAATCAGCACGCTGTCCGAGTATTTGTATGAATATTGCAATTTTGGGTGCGCCTATTTTGTGTTGCGCAAGGTGAAGCGGTAAAGGCGGCAGCCGCCCGCTGCCGGGCGGCCGCACGTCATTCGCCTTCGTTGTATGGAAACTGCTCGCTTTGGCGCGGGTCGTCGTGCGGCGGATGGGAGGCCGGATCGCGCCTTGGAATGTTTTGGTGGAACGATTTAAACTCATAGTTGAAGGCGCTGTAATGGCGCTGCCCTTCCTTCCACGGCGTGCTTTTGTTCTCGACCAGGGCGTCATCGCGGCGCGGCGAGCCGTACGGACCTTCCGGGAATTCTTCGGCGGTTAAAAAGTTGCGCTGTTTTTCGACGACGGAAAAGTCGGCATATTGTTCCCGTTCCGCCATTCGTCTCACCTTCCTTGCTGCCGGGGTGTTTCATAAGATGCCCAAAACCGAGGAAGGTTATGAAAGGCATTCGTCCAAAAAGGCGCGCAGCTCGTCGGCGTCTTGTTCGCTGAGTGCATAGGCGCGTTCGATATAGCCCGGCTCCTCCAAATCGTCGCGGCCAAGAATGGCAAACCGGTTGCTTTGCAAATCCAGCACCAAATATTTCCCATAAAAGCGGTCAGTTTCAATCAACGCCAAATCGAACCGCTGCCGCTCGCCGACAAAGCTGACGAACCGGACCGCTGCCTCGACCGTATCATCGTATAAGTAAAACCGTTCACTCATCTCCATTCCTCCCTTTATTTTTCGCCTATGTCCATCATAGCAGACGAACGACGAAAAAGGGAGGAAGGCGGGGAAGAAAAAAGGAGGACGAGCCATGTATTTTGTCGACCGAAATAAATTGGAAGAGCGGCTTCGCTGCATGGAGCAACTGATGGCGCACTACAAAGCGCAGCGCCACTGGGACGGCGCGCTTGAGCGGCTGGCGCTCGAGCGGATCGCTCATATCCTCATCGAGGCGGTGCTCGATGTCGGCAACGCGATGATTGACGGCTTTATTATGCGCGACCCGGGGAGCTATAACGACATTATTGACATTTTGGCTGACGAGCAGGTGATTTCGGCTGAGGACGGCGAGCGGCTGAAAGCGTTCATTGCCCACCGGAAAGCGCTCGTCCAAAACTATACGAACGTCGATCACGCGAAACTGCTCGCGGATTTGAACGAACAGCTGCCGGCGCTTGAGGCGTACCCGAAGGCGGTGCGCCATTACTTGGAAAGCGAGCTCGGCCCGGTGTCGGCGTTTGGCAGCGAATCGATGGACGGAAAGGAGACCGACAACCGTTGAAACGATACAAAGGCTATTTGATTGACTTGGACGGGACAATGTACCGCGGCGCAGAATGCATCGCCGAGGCGCGCGAGTTTGTGAACGAGCTGCACCGCCGCAGCCTCCCGTATTTGTTTGTCACGAACAACTCGTCGCGCACGCCGGCGCAAGTGGCGGAAAAATTGCGCTCATTCGGCGTGCCGGCGGAAGAGAGGCACGTCTTCACAACAAGCCAGGCGACGGCGAACTACATTTTTGAGCGAAAGCCGGACGCGTCCGTTTATGTCATCGGCGAGGAAGGAATCCGCACCGCGTTGGCGGAAAAAGGGTTCCGCTTTGCTGGGGAGGACGCAGACGTGGTGGTCATCGGCATCGACCGCCAGCTGACGTATGAGAAGCTTGCCATCGCGTGCCTTGCTGTCCGCAACGGGGCGATGTTCATTTCGACAAACGGCGACATCGCCTTGCCGACCGAGCGCGGGCTGCTGCCGGGCAACGGCGCCATCACGTCCGTTGTCGCCGTTTCGACGCAAGTGAAGCCAACGTTTATCGGCAAGCCGGAAAACATCATTATGGAGCAGGCGCTTAAGGTGCTTGGCGTTCCAAAGGAAGATGTGTTGATGATCGGCGACTATTACGAGACGGATATTTTAGCCGGCATGAACGCGGGCATCGATACGCTGCTCGTCCATACGGGCGTCACGACGAAAGAGATGCTCGCCCGCTACGAACGGCAGCCGACCTATACGGCTGATTCGCTCCGCGAATGGATGGAGCGCCTGTAAAGCAAGAGGGGTGTCCCGAAAGGCTCGGGGCACCCTTTCTCATGACCGGGTGCAGCAACAAAGCCATCGATGCGAACCAACAAATCGTGTTTGGCTTGTGGGGTGCTGCTATTTCGTCTTTTGCATGGATGCTTCGCGCCGCCGCTCACTCGGCGTTGGCGGCTCGATGCGCGAGGCGGCTGGATGCCGCCGCGGCGATGGCGCCGACGATGTCGTCCAAAAACGTGTTGCATTTGCCGGTTGATTTGTCATTTAAATATTGCAAAATGCCCGGTTTTTGTTTGTCGATATAACCGTAGTTCGTAAACCCGATCGATCCGTACACGTTGACGATCGAAAGGGCCAAAATTTCGTCCACCCCGTACAACCCTTCATCGCGGCGGATGATGGATTGCAGCGGCTCGTCAAGCCGACCGTCCTCGGCGAGCTTGTCGAGCTGGATGCCGGTCAAAATCGCGTTTTGCACTTCGCGTTTCGAGATGACGCGGTTGACGTTTTCGATGCATTCGTCCATCGTTAAATCCGGATGGTATTTCGATTGCAAATAATAAACAAGCTCCGCAATTTTTTCCACCGTCACCCCCCGCTCCTCGAGCCATCGGCGGGCGGTTTGTTCAAGGTTGTTCATATCCGGTTTGGTCATGGTTTGTCACCCATTCTTTTGAAAAAGTTGTTTGTTATATATACGTTATCATGCCATGAATGTATCCTTCGTATAAAGAAAAATGCTCATCGGTTTTTTTGACGCCTGCTGTCATATATAAACAATAGCCGCCCTTGCCGCGGCTATGGGCCCGGGAATCAGCGCGCAAAAGTCCGTTCCCGTCCGGGCGGCATCGGGGCGGCGACGACATGGAGGGAGGAAGAATGCAAGCCAAAAAGACAAAGGAGGAGCGGCCATGGAAACATGGGTATATGAGCAATATGACATGCGCGTCGGACGGATGGAACAGCGGGGAGCGTCTACGGTCGTTTGGCATAAACAAGAGCGGTTTCTCATCGTGCCGGCGGATGGGCGGAGCGAGGCGGAGCTGGAAGAGCGTCAGCAAATGAGCCGCTATTTGCGGGCGAAAGGGGTGGACGGCGTCGGGGAGCTGGTCAAAACGAAACATGGGACGTATATTGCCCCCTGCCAAGGCCAGCCGTTCGTCCTCCTCCGCGCGCCGCTTCCGGCCGCCCGCCTTCGTTCGCTCGGCCGCGAACTGGCGCTCATGCATGAATACGGGCGCTCTTGCCCGCTGCCGATCACATCCTGCCGGCGCATCGGCCAATGGCGCGAACTGTGGGCGAAGCGAATCGACCAAATGGAGGCGTTTTGGGCGAACATGATGGCAGCGGGGCCGGCATCGCCGTTTGACCGCCTGTTTCTTGAATCGTTCCCGTACTATTTAGGATTGGCGGAAAACGCCGTGCAATATGTGGCTGACACAGAGCTCGACGACGAACCGCTGCGCGTCGATTATGCGGCGTTTTGCCATGAGCGCCTGCCGCAAGCCGGCTGGGTCGAAGGAACGGAGGCGAAGCTGCCGCTCGATTGGGTGTACGACCATTGCGCCCGCGATTTGGCGGAATGGGTGCGCCATTTGTACCACAAGCGCGGGCTAGGCTGTCAACGGGCAGTGCGGCAGTTCTTCCAAGATTACGGGCATTTGGCGCCGCTGTCGTCGTTTGCCTGGCGGCTGGTTTATGCGCGCCTGCTGTTTCCGCTTCCGTATTTTGAATGCATCGAGGCGTATTATACGACGGCGGACCGCGAAGAGCAGGCGAGGCAGGAACGGGCGCTGCGGCAGTTGCTTGACGCATCGCGCGAGTATGAGCAGTTTTTGGCGTCATTTGCTGAGATCGCCGGCATCGCCAACCATATCCGGCTGCCGGCCGTTGAATGGCTGCCGCCGGCGCCATGAGGGGGAAGAAACTTCCCGTTTTTCAGCTGAAGCAGGCCTGGGTGATTTTCCTTTTTATAGAAAGGAAACACCCTGTTTTTTTCAGCCGAAGCGGGTGTACGCTCGTTTCCATTCGAGGGGGAAGGGGAACGGGTTCGGGTGTTCAGCCAAAGCGAATGGGGGCCTGTTTTCTTTCCGTGACAGGGGGTCTTCGTTTTTGTCCGCAACGGACGAGTGCCGATTTTTCCGAACCACCGGCACGGACAACTTCCCGTTTTTTTTTTAGCTGGAGTTGTGATAAGATTTAGAAAAAATGAGATGGAGGGCTGTTTCATGACGAAACCGTACGTCTTTGTGACGCGAAAGCTGCCGGAGGAGGTGATCGCCCCGCTCGCCGCCGTCGCCGAGGTCGGCATGTGGCCGCATGAGGACGTGGCTGTGCCGCACGAGGTGTTGGTGGAAGAGGCGAAAAAGGCGGCGGCCCTTTTGCCGATGGTGTCCGACCCGATCGACGAGGACGTGCTGGCGGCCGGTTCAGGGCTTAAAGTCGTCGCCAACATGGGCGTCGGCTATGACAACATTGACGTGCCGGCGGCAACGAAGCGCGGCGTTCTTGTGTGCAACACGCCGGATGTGCTGACCGATACGACGGCTGATTTGACGTTTGCTTTGCTGCTCGCCACTGCCCGCCGCCTTGTCGAAGCAGCCGAATTTTTGAAAGAAGGAAAATGGAAAAGCTGGAGCCCGTTTTTGCTGGCGGGCGCCGATGTCCATCATAAAACGATCGGCATCGTCGGCATGGGCAACATCGGGCAGGCGGTGGCGAAGCGGGCGAAAGGGTTTGACATGGATGTGTTGTATTACAACCGCTCGCGCCGTCCGGAGGCGGAAGAGAAGCTGGGCGCCGTCTACCGCCCGTTCGCCGATTTGCTTGCTGAGAGCGATTTTGTCGTCTGCTTGACGCCGCTGACCCGCGAGACGCGCCATTTGTTCAACCGCGAGGCGTTTCGGCAAATGAAAACATCGGCGATTTTCATTAATGCGGCGCGCGGCGCGGTCGTTGATGAACAGGCGCTTTATGAGGCGCTTGTCGCAGGGGAGATCGCCGCTGCCGGGCTCGATGTGTTTGAGAAAGAGCCGGTCGCCGCCGATCATCCGCTTCTGTCGCTTCCGAACGTTGTGGCGTTGCCGCATATCGGCAGCGCCACATACGAAACGCGGCGAGCGATGATGACGTTGGCGCGCGACAACATCATCGCTGTCTTGGAAGGCCGGTCGCCGTTGACCCCGGTGAACGAGCTGTCGTAAAACTTTTCATTGCCAAATGGCTGATCGTCTTTTATAATGTCTACTATAAAAATACAAATGTCTACTGTACGTAAACAGAAGGGGCGGGAATCATGGAAAAACCAATTTTGGTCGGATTGTTAGGACTAGGAACGGTCGGGAGCGGCGTGGTGAAAATTATCGAGAACCACCAGGAAAAATTGATGCACCAAGTCGGCTGTCCGGTGAAGGTGAAAAAAATCCTCGTCCGTGACGTACATAAGCCGCGCGATGTCGCCGTCGACCCCGCATTGTTGACGACAAGCGCCGTAGACGTGATCGACGATCCGGACATCAATGTCATCATCGAGGTGATGGGCGGCATCGAGGAGACGAAAGAGTGGCTGTTGCGGGCGCTCCGCCAAGGGAAGCACGTGGTGACCGCGAACAAAGATTTAATGGCTGTCTACGGTTCAGAGCTGCTTCGGGTGGCGGCGGAGCACCGTTGCGATTTGTTTTATGAAGCGAGCGTCGCCGGCGGCATTCCGATTTTGCGCAGCCTGGTCGACGGCTTGGCGTCCGACCGGATCACCAAGCTCATGGGCATCGTGAACGGAACGACGAACTACATTTTGACGAAAATGTCGCAAAACGGCGCTTCGTATGAAGACGTGCTGGCGGAAGCGCAGGCGCTCGGGTTCGCCGAGGCCGATCCGACGTCAGACGTGGAAGGGCTCGATGCGGCGCGGAAAATGGCGATTTTGGCCCGCCTCGGCTTTTCGATGGACATCGACTTGGACGATGTGCAAGTGAAAGGAATCACCGAAGTGACCGAGGAAGACTTGGACTACGGGAAGCGGCTTGGCTACACGATGAAATTGATCGGCATCGCCCAGCGCGACGGGCAGAAGGTCGAAGTGAGCGTCCAGCCGACGTTTTTGCCGGATTCGCACCCGCTTGCGTCGGTGCATAACGAATACAACGCCGTCTATGTGTATGGCGAAGCGGTCGGGGAGACGATGTTTTACGGGCCGGGGGCGGGCAGCCTGCCGACGGCGACAGCCGTTGTCTCCGATCTGGTCGCGGTGATGAAAAACATGCGCCTTGGCGTCAACGGCCATTCCGCGGTCGCTCCGCAATATGAAAAGCAATTGAAAGCGCCAGCGGAAATTTTCTCAAAATACTTTTTGCGCATTCATGTGAAAGACCAAGTCGGTGCATTTGCGAAAATTACGACGCTGTTTTCGCAGCGCGGGGTGAGCTTTGAGAAAATTTTGCAGCTGCCGCTGAAAGAAAACGGTCTGGCGGAAATCGTGATCGTGACGCATGACGCCTCGCAGCAAGACTACGAAGACATTTTGCAGCAGCTGGGCGATTTGGAAATCGTCGAGCGCGTCCAAAGTTCGTATCGGGTGGAAGGGGAGAAACGGTAATGGCATGGAACGGCCTGCTTGACGCCTATGGCGAGTTTTTGCCGCTCACGGCGGCGACGCCGAGGCTGTCACTTTGCGAAGGGAACACGCCGCTCATTCCGCTGCCGCGTCTGTCGGAAGAGCTTGGGATCACCTTGTATGTCAAGGTTGAAGGGGCGAACCCGACCGGTTCGTTTAAAGACCGCGGCATGGTGATGGCGGTGGCGAAAGCGAAAGAGGAAGGAAGCCATACGATCATTTGCGCGTCAACCGGCAACACGTCGGCATCGGCGGCCGCCTATGCGGCGCGCGCCGGCATGCGTTGCCTCGTCGTTGTGCCGAACGGGAAAATCGCGCTTGGCAAACTGGCGCAAGCGGCGATGTACGGCGCGGAGATTTTCGCGATTGACGGCAACTTTGACGAGGCGCTGAAAATGGTGCGCCGCCTGAGCGAAACGGCGCCGATTACGCTTGTCAACTCGGTCAATCCGCACCGGATCGAAGGGCAGAAAACGGCGGCGTTCGAAGTGTGCGACCAGCTTGGCCGCGCCCCGGACGTGCTCGCCATTCCGGTCGGCAACGCCGGCAACATCACCGCCTATTGGAAAGGGTTTAAGGAGTACCATGCGGCCAAAGGGACCGGGCTGCCGCAAATGCGCGGCTTTGAAGCGGAAGGAGCGGCAGCGATCGTCCGCAACCGGGTGATTGAACAGCCGGAAACGGTGGCAACGGCGATCCGCATCGGCAATCCGGCGAGCTGGGAAAAAGCGGTCGAGGCCGCCAACGAATCGCGCGGAAAAATCGATGAGGTGAGCGATGCCGAAATTTTGGCCGCCTACAAGCGGCTCGCCCGGACGGAAGGCATTTTTGCCGAGCCGGCATCATGCGCGGCCATCGCCGGGGTCATCAAACAGCGCGAACGGAACGAAATCGAACGCGGCAGCCTCGTCGTGGCGGTTTTGACCGGCAACGGCTTGAAAGACCCGGCCATCGCCTTGGAGACGGCGGCGATTGAGCCGGTCGTACTGCCGAATGATGAACGAGCTGTCTTGGAGCGTTTGCAAGGGGTTGTCCGCACATGAAAGAAGACGAGATGTTGAAAATCATCGTGCCGGGCAGCACGGCGAACTTAGGGCCCGGCTTTGACTCGGTCGGGCTCGCCGTCAACCGTTACTTGACGCTTGATGTTCGCTTGGCGGAAGCGTGGTCGTTTGCGCCCAAAACACCGGAAGTCAGCGGCATTCCGCGCGGGACGGACAATTTGGTGTACGAGGTGGCGGACAAGGTGGCGGACGCGCACGGCCGGCGGCTGCCGAGCTGCGCGGTCGATGTGTACAGCGACATTCCGCTTACGCGCGGGCTAGGCAGCAGCGCAGCGGCGGTCGTCGCCGGCGTGGAGCTCGCCGATGCGCTGCTCGAGCTAGGCCTGTCGCGCGAACAAAAGATGGAATGGGCGGCCCGCTATGAAGGGCATCCCGACAATGTCGGCGCCTCGCTGTACGGGGGGCTGGTCATCGGCTGCTGCCGCGAAGCGGGGGTGGATGTCGTCCGTGTGCCGGAATTTGATGTGGAGATCGTCGCCATTATCCCCGGTTATGAACTGGAAACGAAAAAAGCGCGCGGACAGCTGCCGGCCCAATGGCCGCGGGCGCGCGCCGTCGAGGCAAGCGCCGTCAGCAACGTCCTTGTCGCCGCCTTGCTCACGAAAAACTGGAAGCTCGCCGGCCGGATGATGGCGGCCGATTTGTTCCACCAGCCGTACCGGAAACCGCTCGTTCCGGAGCTGGCGCGGGCCGAGGCGCTTGCCGAGGAATACGGAGCGATCGGCGCGGCGCTGAGCGGGGCGGGGCCGACAGTGCTCGTCTTTGCCGAACCGGGTCAAGGAGAGCGGCTGGCGCACCAGCTGCGCCCGCATTTTCCGACGTGCGACATCGCGCGTCTTTCCGTCGAGCCGCGCGGCAGCCGCGTCTACAAGCTGGCGCTTGAAGCTTGACCGCCAGCGGCAGTCCGGTTTTCGGGGTCGTCCGGAAGCGGACGGTGTCCGCCCGCCGGCGACAAAAAAATCCGAACAGCGGTCGCTGTTCGGATTTTTCATTAAAACACTTGTTCCACTTCAACGACGCCCGGCACTTCTTCAAACAAGGCGCGTTCGATCCCCGCTTTCAGCGTGATCGTCGAGCTCGGGCAGCTGCCGCATGCGCCAAGGAGACGGAGTTTGACAACGCCGTCTTCGACATCGACAAGTTCGCAGTCGCCGCCGTCGCGAAGCAGGAACGGACGGAGTTTATCTAAAACTTCTTGTACTTGTTCTTTGATTTCTTGATCCGTCATTTTCATCGACTCCTTTCCCTATTTTTTATTATAATCATGGTAGCGGAAAAAATCTAATGATAAATTTTGTTTTCTCAAAGGGTGACAACGATGACATTCAAGCCGGTTGAAATTTGTGTGTACGGGGCCGACATCATTTGTCCGTCGTGCGTGCAGCTGCCGTCGTCGAAGGAAACGTATGAGTGGCTCGAGGCCGCGCTGCGCCGCAAATATCCCGACCAGCCGTTTGTGATGACGTACGTCGACATTTTCGCGCCGCCCGCTGACGATGAGGCAAAGCGGAAACTGGCGCAGACGATCGTTGAGGAAGATTGGGTGTACCCGGTCGTGGTCGTGGAAGGGGAAGTCGTGGCCGAAGGCAATCCGCGGCTGAAGTCGATTTATGCGGAAATGGAGAAATACGGCTACCGCTCATCGTAAGCGGCAGGTGAACGCCATCTAAAGAGGAGGCGGGGAGTCCCCCGCCGCTTTTGTTGGCGTGAATGAACAGGAAGCCAAAGCGGCCGCCTGCTCAGCAGGTTAATACCCATGATGGTACTTGTACATCCACAAGATGCCCGACTTTAACAGGCGCGGCACGCGTCCGGTGAGCGGGCGGTCCGCGACGAGGCCGAAGCCGTGTTTTTTGCCGAGTGAGCCGAGAATGCCTTTCAGCTTGATCGGCGGGAATTCGCTCGGCGGCTCTTCGCCGTTCCATCGTTTTTGCAGCACTTGGACGATTTGCTCCGCCTGCGCTTCGGCGAGCTGGGCGCTTGGCGAATGCGGCAGGCTTGCACAGTCGCCGACGACGTAGGCGTTTTCATAGCCGGGGATGTGATGCTGCTTCGTCAAGACGACGCGGCCTTGTTTATCTTTTTCAACGTTCAGTGCGCGGACGACGCGGTTCGGCTGAATGCCGGCCGTCCAGACGATGACATCGCACGCGACCGGCTCGTCATGATTGTACAGGACGCCCGGCTCGACTTTTGTGACGTTCGAATGGCGGACGATTTCCACTTGATGATCGATGAACCAGCCTTCCACATAATCGCTTAGCCGCTTTGGGAACATCGGCAAAATGCGTTCGCCGCGGTCAAACAGCTTAATGTGCAAGTCGGGGCGGCTTTCCGCCAGTTCGCTCGCCAGCTCGACGCCGCTCAACCCCGCACCGACGACGCCGACCGTCGCTTTTGGCGGCAAGTTGTTCAGCGCCTCATACGCGGCGCGCGCTTTGTCGATCGACTGAATGCTGTACGTGTAGACGTCAGCGCCCGGCACCCCGTGGTATTTGTCTTCGCAGCCCAATCCGATCACGACATCATCGTAGCGGACGCTGCTCCCATCCTTTAAATGGACGAGCTGCTGGTCGAGATCAATCGAGACGACTTCGCCGAATTGGTATACAAGCTGCGGATGTTCCGGAAACGGGACGCGGATGTGATGGTCGCTGACCGTTCCCGCGGCCAAGGCGTAATATTCCGTTTTTAAACAATGGTACGGAACGCGGTCAATGAGGATAATATGAATGTCGTTCGGCAATGCATCCGGGAGGAGGCGCTGCAAAATGCGCATATTGCCGTATCCTCCACCAAGCAGTACAAGTTGTCTCATGTCAAAAAATCCCCTTTTGTCCAGTTTCGTAAGCCGCCAATGCCATAAAAAAGTATAGCGAAATTGTGACAAAAGAACAACAATTTTTCTGGACGCCGCCTCGGAGGCGCATAAGCTGACAAACCGCATCGTTTGGCGCTGAGAGCGCTCAACCGAAGCGGCATGGCGGCTTCCCTGTCGGCGGTCGGCGTCGTGCGTTCAGCGTCATGCCGTCGCTTGCCCCTTTTCTCAACTTGAGAAACCTTGCGCCAGCGCTTTTGATTTTCTCAAACTGGAGGGACGCTCTTTTTCCGCGCCCTTCTCGTGAGCATGTCCGTTGACGCCGCGCCGCAAAACGGCTACGATGGGAAGCAGGAAGGTGAACATGCGCATGATGTTGCCAATCATCGAATTTTGCATCAGCAACTTAGCTAGCGGGTCGTACAAAGCAATGGAAATGTTGGAAAAGGATCCGAACTTGGACATCATTGAATACAGTTGCTTAAGCTATTGCACACGCTGCGCGGAAACGCTGTTTGCGCTCGTCAACGGCGAGTTTGTCAGCGGCGAAACGCCGGAGCAGTTGGTGGAAAATATTTATAAACATTTGGAAGAAAATCCGATGTTTTGACTGAAAAAAGGAGGATGCCTGCAAGCGGCATCCTCTTCAATGTATATGAAAAAACGGGGGATATTCCCATTTTGTCCACACAAAGGATTTAATATACGCAAAAGGTGAAAAATTTTTCGGGAGGGCATATCGTGCGATCGTTTTCGTTTACGAAAATGCATGGGTTAGGAAATAGTTATATTTACGTCGATTTGTTTCGGGAAACGTTGCCGGAAGACGAGTTGCCGGCGATCGCCCGCCGCGTGTCGGATGTCAACACCGGCATCGGTTCGGATGGCTTGATCCTCATTTGCCCGTCCGATGAGGCGCCGGTGAAAATGCGCATCTTTAACAGCGACGGCTCGGAAGGGAAAAACTGCGGGAACGGCTTGCGCTGCGTGGCAAAATATGCGTATGAGCACGGCCTCGTCCGCGGCCGCTCGTTTTTGATTGAAACGCTCTCCGGGCTTGTCGAGGCGGAAGTCGCTGTCCAAAACGGCAAGGTAGCGAGCGTGACCGTCGATATGGGCGAACCGCGCCTCGCGCGGAGCGCTATTCCGATGGCTGGGCCGGAAGCGGAGCAGGTGGTCGCCGAGCCGTTTGTGGTAAACGGGCGCGAATATACGATTACCGCCGTTTCGATGGGCAACCCGCACGTCATTTTTTATGTCGAGGACATTGACGAAGCGCCGGTGACGACGCTCGGCCCGCTTGTCGAGAAAGATCCGCGCTTTCCGGAAGGGGTGAACGTCGAGTTTGTCGAAGTCGTCAATGAACGCGAGCTTCATTTCCGCGTCTGGGAGCGCGGCTCCGGCGTGACGCAGGCGTGCGGGACCGGAGCGTGCGCGGCGGTCGTCGCTTCCGTGTTAAACAGCAAAACGGCGCGCGGGGAGGAAACGGTCGTCCATTTGGCCGGCGGCGATTTAACGATCGTATGGGGGCACGACGGGCGCGTGCGCATGACCGGTCCGGCGGAGACCGTGTGCACTGGCGTGTATTTTTACGAAACCGGGCAGAACGGTTGAGCACCCGGATGGGAAAGCGGTATACTATAAGCAAAGAGAAAAAAGAGGCAAAACGAGACCGGTTGGAAAGACGAGAACATGGAAAGGAGAGAGTCCAATGGCGGAAGCGATCGTGACGCTGACCGAAGCGGCGGCGTTTCAAATTAAGGACATGATGAAGGAGCAGGAAGAAGAGCACGCCTACCTGCGCGTCGGCGTCCATGGCGGCGGCTGCAGCGGGTTGTCGTACGGCATGGGCTTTGACCATGAGCGGCGTGAGGATGACATCGAATTTGAGCAGCACGGCATCAAAATTTTGGTGGACCGCGACAGCGCGCCGATTTTGCGCGGAACGGTCATCGACTATAAACAGTCGCTGCTTGGCGGCGGGTTTACGATCAACAATCCGAACGCCATTGCGACATGCGGCTGCGGCTCCTCGTTCCGCACAGCGACCAATGCCGGCACGCCGGAGCAATGTTAGCCGAATGGCATGAAATGCGCTGTTCAACGTATCAATCGTCCCCGGCGCACCGGGGCAATGCCGAGTGAATGGCTGAAGCCGCCCGTCGCCGGAGGCCGTTTCCAGACGGCCGTCAAAGGAAGGGGGGAGCGCCGATGAAAGGGCAGTTGAATTTGTTGCTGGCGCTCGTGTTGGCGCTTGTCATCGCCCTTATGGCAGTGGCCAATGTCGAGCAAGTGACGATCCATTATTTGGCCGGTGAAACCCGCCTGCCGCTCATTGTCGTCATTTTCGGGTCGGCGATTGTTGGCGGTCTCGTTGTCGGCATGCTTGGTTGGGTGCGCTTGTTCAGCTTGCAGCGGCGGTTGAAGGCGGCGGAAAAGAAAAATGAGGAACTGGCAGCGCTTTTGGAGCAAACAGAGCGGCTGGATACGGCGGCCGCGAAAGAATAGCGCAATGAAAAACGCGCCCTGCTGCGACCGGGCGGCGGTTTCCGCCCGATTTGGCAGGGCGCGTTTTTTTTTGCGTCAAACATTCTGGTTCCGTCGGGCTGTTGTTTTGGCAAGTACTGTTTTTCGTTCGTGTTATAGGCGAATCCGTTTCGGCGGTCGCCGCTTTTTTGCCGCTTAAAAGAGCGACGTGGAGTGCGCCGGCTGCATCCGCGCCGTCGGGTCGATGTACGTTTTCGCGCTGCTGATGGCGATCGGCGCTTCACCGAAGCCGCAAGCGATCAGCTTGATTTTGCCGTCGTATGTGCAAATGTCGCCGGCCGCATACACGCCGGGGATGTTCGTTTCCATGCGCGAGTTGACTTTGATCGTATTTTTTTCGATGTCAAGCCCCCAGTTTTTGATCGGGCCGAGCGACGAAATAAAGCCGTAGTTGACCACGACGGCATCGACATCGACCGTTTCTTTCGCGCCTTCTTTCACATGCTCGAGGACGACCTGGCGGATGCCTTGGTCATCGCCGATGAGCTCGACCGGCACAAACGGCGTTTTCACGTGCACGCTTGACTTCATCAACTGTTCGACGCTATGTTCATGGGCGCGGAATTTGTCACGGCGATGCACAATCATGACGCTTTCGGCGATCGGTTCGAGCATGAGCGACCAGTCGACGGCCGAATCGCCGCCGCCGCAGACGAGCACGCGCTTTCCGGAAAACTGCCCCAAGTCGTTGATGAAGTAATGTAAGTTTTTTCCTTCATAGTGGGAAGCGCTTTCGATTTCGAGCCGACGCGGCTGAAAGGCGCCGTTTCCGGCGGTGATGATGATCGTTTTCGAATAATGGATTTGTTGATTGGTGACGAGTTTAAACGTTCCGTCCCCCTGCTTTTCGAGCGTGTCGACCGACTCGTTCAGGCAGACGGTCGGCGAAAATAGGTCCATCTGCTCTTTCAGCTGGTTGACAAGCTCTTGGGCGCGCACTTTCGGAAACCCGGCGACATCGTATATGTATTTTTCCGGATACAACGCAGCCAGCTGCCCTCCAAGCTGTGGAAGGCTTTCGATAATTTTCACTTTCATTTGCCGCAAGCCGCCGTAAAACGCGGCAAACATCCCGGTCGGCCCGCCGCCGATGATCGTGACGTCATAAAGATTCCGATCCTCTTTCACCGACATTCCTCCCCGCATATAAATAAATAAGGGCATTACAAGTTTATCTTACCATAAATGCGCGCCGTTATAACGGCGAATTTTTGCCGGGCCGGCGGAAAAAAAGGGCTTGAAAAGAGGCAAAAAAAGAACTAATATGGTTGTGGATAGATTGTTAATTTTTTGTGACAATCTGTCAACATTTTTTTGAAGGTTAACGTGAATACTTTCACAAACTTCGCTCAATAAAAATGGGGGCCGCAGCAAAAGCTATAAGAAACGTGTGGGAAAAAATTAAAAAGGGTGGAAGTGATTCAAGTGAGAAAACCAAACGTTGTCATTTTAGGGGCTGGCTATGGCGGGCTCATGACGACCGTCCGCCTGCAAAAACTTGTCGGGGTGAACGAGGCGAACATTACGCTTGTCAACAAACACGACTACCATTATGAAACGACATGGCTCCATGAAGCGTCGGCCGGCACGTTGCACCATGACCGCGTCCGCTATCCGATCCGCGACGTCATTGATCGCAGCAAGGTGAAATTCGTCCAAGATACGGTGACGAAAATCGTGCCGGGCGAAAAGAAAGTGCTGCTTGAAAATGGCGAGCTGACGTACGATTATCTCGTCATCGCCCTCGGATTCGAATCGGAGACGTTCGGCATCAAAGGGCTGAAAGAGTACGCGTTCTCGATCGCCAACATCAACGCGGCGCGGCAAATCCGCGAGCATATCGAGTACCAGTTTGCGACGTACAACACGGAAGAGGAAAAGAAAGACGAGCGGCTGACGATCGTGGTCGGCGGGGCCGGGTTCACCGGCATCGAGTTTTTGGGCGAGCTCGTCAACCGCATTCCGGAGCTGTGCCGCGAATATGACGTCGATCCGCACAAAGTGCGCATCATTTGCGTCGAAGCGGCGCCGACCGCGCTGCCGGGCTTCGATCCGGAGCTTGTCGAATACGCGGTGAGCCAGCTCGAGCGCAAAGGAGTGGAGTTTAAAATCGGCACCGCCATTAAAGAGTGCACGTCGGATGGCATCATTGTCGCGAAAGGTGATGATGTCGAGGAAATTAAAGCCGGCACGGTCGTGTGGGCGGCCGGCGTGCGCGGCAGCCGCGTCATCGAGGAATCTGGGTTTGAAGCGGCGCGGGCGCGCATTAAAGTGGACCCGTACTTGCGTGTCCCGGGGCATGAAGACATTTTCGTCGTCGGCGACTGTTCGCTCGTCATTGATGAAGAAACGAACCGCCCGTATCCGCCGACGGCGCAAATCGCCATGCAAGAAGGCCAGCTGTGCGCGAAAAACTTGGCGGTGCTCATCCGTGGACAAGGGGAGCTGGAGCCGTTTAAGCCGGATATTAAAGGGACGGTTTGCTCGCTCGGCCATGACGATGCGATCGGCGTTGTGTTCGGCAAAAAGTTGTGGGGAACGAAAGCGAGCTTCATGAAAAAAGTCGTCGACAACCGCGCTTTGTATTTGATCGGCGGCGTATCGCTCGTCATGAAAAAAGGGAAATTCAAGTTTTTCTGATGAAGGCCAAAAGAGGGCGCTCCCATCGCCAGGGGCGCCTTTTCTCATGGATGTTTCCGTTCGGGCCGGCTCTTTTTTATATGGCGGCTGACAGGGAACGGCTGCTTTCTTGTCGAAATACAAACAGGGACAACGATGGGAAAAGGATGAGGATGATGGACCACAAACGCGGAAACGTATGGATTGCCTCGGCCGGGCTTGTGATCAACGAAGCGGGCGAATGGCTTGTCGTCAAGAAAGCCTACAGCGGGCTGAAAGGCAAATGGTCGCTGCCGGCTGGATTCGTCAAGCCGGGGGAGATGCTTGACGAGGCGGCCGTCCGCGAAGTGAAAGAGGAGACGGGAATCGACGCCGAGCCGGTCGCGTTTCTCGGTTTGCGCACCGGGGTCATCGACGGAGAGATCAGCGACAATTTGGCGATGTTTCTTCTCCGCCCATTGTCGGACGCCATTACCGTGCAGGCGGGCGAATTGTCGGCCGCTGCTTTTTTAAGCAAGGCGGCGCTCCGCGACGACCCGGACACGTCCGGGCTGCTTCGCTATTTATTGGCGCTTGAGCCGCTCGTCTCCCTTCCCCCGCATAACGGGCTGAACCCGGGTGATCCGTTTGGGTACACGAAGTACCGCCTTTACTTAAAATCGTCAAAATCATAAGAATAATGGAGAAAATGAAAGCGAGGCGCTGATGTATTCGCTTACATGAACGAAAACAGAGAAGAATCGCCGTTTGTTTTTACAGAAAATTTCGATATATTAACAAAAAAGAAGTGGAGGGGAAGAAGAATGGCACAAACGGCGACGACCACCGATTGCGTGTACTGCGGTGGCCACGGATACGTCCAGCTTTTGCTCGGCGGATCGGAAACGTGCTACGGCTGCCAAGGGACGGGAAGCGAGACGGAAGACGACGATGAGCATTGACTTGTCATCCGCCCATCCAGTACACTGAAAAAGGGTGTAAGGGAGGGAAGGGCGGATGCAAATGAGTTTGCCGGTTGTACTCATTTCGATGCTTTTATTTTTCGTCTTATTTTTCGGCATCGGATTTTTGTTAAATATGTTGTTGCGCATGACATGGATCATGGCTGTTTGCTTTCCGGTCATTGCGGTGTTCATTATTGACGACGTGCCATGGACGCAGTATTTGACCGATCCGGCCGCCTCGTTTTCGGCGCTCGGCCAGAAAATCGCCTCGCTGGCAACGGCTGATTTGTTGATTTTGGCGAGCGGCTTTGCCGGCGCCCTTTGCGCCGGCTGGGCGATCCGCACGCTGCGGGCGAAAGGCTATCAAATGTTCTAAGACATTTCGGATCGATCATGCTGCCCGATCGGTTGTATTTTTCGCGAAAGGGTATCAAAGGTGTTCAGGCGTCTCCGCGCAAGCGGGGGCGTTTTTTATTTTTGCGCGCCACCGTGTCTGCGGCGGCGTTTTTTCATGTTGCGGCGATGCCGGAGGGCGCCGCGGAACAGGCGCTTGGAGTCCGGTGTCATGCGTTTTTTCGATTGGCCCGCCGTTGCAATGAATATTTCGATTTTGGTTGGAGATAAATAGAGGTGTGAGAGGAGTTGAGATCATTGGATAGGTTCAGGCAGTTTGCACGCCGGACCGCGATGACGGTGTTGTTTTTCCTGGCGCTCACCGCGACGTTCCAGTCTGTTTCCGGAGTCGAGGCGGAAACGGTTCTCCGCTCCTTGTCGAGCGCATTATTGGTCGAGCATGAGCCGAGTGGCGGGACAAACGGCCGCCCGAAAAGCGGCAGTCGCTCCGCCCCGCGGCTTGAGGATCAGTTTGACTGGTCGAAATACCCGTCTGTCGAAGTGGTGGCGACCGGCTATACGGCTGGGGTCGAATCAACCGGGAAAACGCCCGATCATCCGGAGTATGGCATTACGTACTCCGGCGTGCGCGTGAAGCGCGATCTTTACTCGACGATCGCCGCCGATTTGTCCATCTTTCCGATCGGCACGATTTTGTTCATCCCCGGGTACGGGTTCGGCGTTGTGGCCGACAAAGGCGGGGCGATCAAAGGCCATCGCATTGACTTATATTATGAAACGGTCGAAGATGTCTATAAATATTGGGGAAAAAGGAAAGTGCAAGTTTACGTTATCCAAAAAGGGGATGGCAAGCTGTCGGAGGAAGAATTGACGCGGTTGAACGAGGATGAAACGATGCAAGTGTTCCGGCAGCAATATTTGGAATCGAAAAGCTGAAAAAGGGCTCCCGCCCGTCAGCCGCCAAGAAGCGGGTCGCTGCCGTCAGCGGGAGGAAACAGCGCCGGATGCAAAAGCGGCGCCAATTTTTTTAATCCGACTAAAAGGCGCGGCGACGGCCGGCAATAGAGCGCTTCTTCCAACACGTGGATGCGCCCGGCACGGACCGCCTCAGTCTTGTCGGCGTGCGGGCGCGCGATAACGGCGTTGGCGTTCATGTTTTTCGTCTGCACGCCGACCCAAACGAGCAGCACGTGCGACGGGTTGCGGGCGACGACGTCTTCCCATTCCGTCTGGACGCTCGCTTCTGGAAGGTCGGCGAACACGTTGCGCCCGCCGGCGAGTTCGCTTAGTTCGCTCAGCCAGTTTGCCCCGCCCGGCGTGAAAATCGGCCGCGGCCACCATTCCCAATAGAGGCGAGCCGGCTCCGCCACCGTTGCGGCCCGCTCGCGGTATTCGCTGAGAAATGCGCGGTAGCGGCGGACGAGGTCGGCCGCTTTTTTCGTTTCGCCAAGCGCCTCGCCGAGCTGAAGGAGATCGTTGGCGATGTCCTCAAGCGAATTCGGCGCCAGCACGAGATGCGGGAGCCCGCGCCGTTTGAGTTCCTCGACGTTGCGCTCCATGCCGGGCACGCTTAAAGAGGCGACGACCAGGTCAGGCTTGAGCGCCTCGACGCGGTCCATATCAATGTGCAAATCCGGCCCGACGTTTGGCAGCTGCTTCACCTTGGGCGGCCAGTCGGACGAATCGTCGACGGCGGCGACATCGCCAAGGCGGCCGAGATAGGCAAGCAGTTCGGTGTTGCTTGGACAAAGGGAAACGATTCTCATCAGCGTCGGTCCTTTCTAAATCATCGTGATGATTACGGATTCGCCTTGCCCTGCGTGATTTCCTGTCCGTTTCAGCTGATTTTTTTGCATGAACGCAAGGAGAGAAAAGTTAGATAGTCGAAAGAATCGCTTTGCTTCGCTATAATGAAGGTGGGAATGAATCAACATGGAAAGGGATGAGACGATGTTTACGGTAAAGCCATTGCTGTCTGTCGAAACGAACGAGGAAGCGTTGGTCATCGGCTTGTTTGAAGGGGGGCAGCCGTTTGCCGGCCTTGCTGGCGAGTATGACGCCCGCCTTGGCGGACAGCTGTCCGGACTGTGGAAGGAAGGCGACATTTCCGCGAAACGGGGGAGCATCGCCGTGATTCACCCGCTTTTGCCGGCCGGGGCGAAACGACTCTATTTTGTCGGGCTCGGCAAAAAAGAGGAGCTGACGTTTGCGCGGCTGCGCGAGGTGTTCGGCAAGCTGTTTCGCGCGTTGAAGCAGGCGAAGCGGACGAAAGCGGCGGTCGCGCTTGACACGTTTACGGCCGGGGACGTCGACGAAAACGAAGCCGCGCATGCGCTTGCCGAAGCGTATTATTTGGCGACGTATGAGTTCCCGGGATACAAGCAAAACAGGCGAGAGCGGGACTATGAGATGAAATCGCTCACCGTTTATACGGGGGCGGACGCAGCGGACATCGAGGCGAGCTTGTTCGTCGGTTCGGTGTACGGGAAGGCGACGAACTCGGCGCGCACGCTCGTCAACACGCCGGGGAATTTGCTGACGGCGTCCGATTTGGCGGATTATGCCGTAAAGCTCGCTGACCGATACGATTTTGACTATGAAATTTTGGAGAAAGAAGACATGGAGCGGCTCGGCATGGGAGCGCTGCTCGCGGTCAACCAAGGGTCGAAGCAGCCGCCGAAATTGATCGTGTTGAAATATCAAGGGAAAGAAAAATGGGAAGACGTGATCGCCCTCGTCGGCAAAGGGGTGACGTTCGACACAGGCGGCTACTGCCTGAAGCCGCGCGACAGCATGGTTGATATGAAAACGGATATGGCCGGCGCGGCGGCGGTGCTCGGGGCGATGGAAGCGATCGGCGAACTGCGGCCGGAACAAAACGTGCTCGCCGTCATCCCGGCGACTGACAATATGATCAGCGGCGAGGCGTTCAAACCGGATGATGTCATCACATCGCTGTCCGGAAAAACGATCGAAGTCCGCAACACGGACGCTGAAGGACGGCTCATTTTGGCCGATGCGGTGACTTATGCGAAACAGCACGGCGCCAGCTATATCATCGATGTCGCCACGCTGACAGGCGGAGTGATCGTCGCCCTTGGCACGGACAAAACAGGGGCGATGACGAACAACGAGGCGCTGTTTGAGCAGCTGCTGGAAGCATCGATGGAAACCGGGGAGTTCATTTGGCGGCTGCCGATCACCGAACACGACCGCGAGCGGGTGCGAAGCAGCAAAATCGCCGATTTGAACAACTCTCCGGGGCGCGAAGGGCACGCCATTATGGGCGGGGCGTTTATTGGCGAGTTTGCCGAAGACACCCCGTGGGTGCATTTGGACATTGCCGGCACGGCGACTGCAAAGAAAGATGGCGACCTCGGCCCGGCTGGGGCGACGGGTGTCATGGTGCGGACGCTCACCGCGTTTGTTGAACGGTTTGAATAAGCAAGACGCAAGCGGCGCTGCGATCGCCTAATTCAAGCAGGACGGGCTGAGCCGGCGGCCGCGCGATGTCGAATGGGAAAGCCGAAGCAAATGTGCATAGCTTCGGCTTTTGTTTGGCACGCTACATAATACATGGGCAGGAAAAGCGAACAAAATGTAAAGGTAATGTAAATTTTGTGTAAAATTTTTGATTGTCTTATTGTAAATGCTGTGTAAATTACTACAATAAGTATCGGTGATTTTCGATTTCTGAGATGGAGGGTGGCCTCAATGATCTTTTCCCCAAAAAAGGACGTTTTCTTCGACATGTTGTTTAAGATTTCGGAAAATGTCAAGGAAGCAGCCCAATACTTTGTTGAGTATAAAATCCGAGGCGTGAGCGACTTGAAAGAATTCGCCCGCGTCATGAAAGAGTATGAACGGAAAGGCGATTCGTTCATCCATGAGCTTGTCGTCCAATTGAACAAAACGTTCATTACGCCGATTGAACGGGAGGACATCCATCAGCTGGCGATGAAAATGGATGATGTGCTTGACGGGCTTGAACAATGCTCCGCCCGGTTTGAAATGTTCTCATTCACGGACATTGACGAACATATGGTGAAGTTCTTCGACTATATTTACCAAAGCACGATCGAAATCGTTCATGCGCTCGAACTGCTGTCGCACAAAAAGTTGCTTGACATGCGCCAGCACGCCATTAAAATCAAGGATTACGAAACGAAATGCGACGAAATTTTGCGCGCTTCGATCAAAAACTTGTTTGTGACGCAAAAAGACCCGATTAAGCTCATCCAATACAAAGAGCTTTACGAAATGTTGGAAGAGATTGCTGACAGCTGTGAAGATGTCGCGAATACGCTCGAGACGATCATTATGCGCAACGCGTAAAAGGGGACGTTGTTTTTATGGATATGATTTTAGTCTTGACGATATTCATTGTGGTTTTCGCGTTGGCGTTTGACTTTATTAACGGGTTCCACGATACCGCGAACGCCATTGCGACGTCGGTGTCGACGAGAGCGCTCACGCCGCGCCAAGCCATTATTTTGGCTGCAACGATGAACTTTATCGGCGCGCTCACCTTCACCGGTGTCGCGAAAACGATTACGAAAGACATTGTCGATCCATTCACCCTTGAGAACGGTTCTCTCGTCATTTTGGCAGCGCTGGTTGCTGCCATTGCCTGGAACTTAATTACGTGGTATTATGGCATTCCGAGCAGCTCGTCGCATGCACTCATCGGTTCGGTCGCTGGGGCAGCCATTTCCGCCGCTGGCTGGGATGTAATCCACTACCAAGGTTTTCTTAAAATTTTGGAATCATTGATTATTTCTCCATTTTTGGCGATGGGTGTTGGGTTTGTCATTATGAGTTTGTTTCGTTTCTTATTTAAAGACGCCAATTTAACAAGAACAACCAAAGGGTTTCGTCTATTTCAAGTTGTAACGGCTGCATTGCAGGCGTATACGCATGGAACGAATGACGCCCAAAAAACGATGGGCATCATTACGATGGCGCTGATCGCTGCCGAAATGCACCACTCAGATGTCGTGCCGGAATGGGTGCGCATTTCTGCCGCCTTAGCCATGGGCTTGGGGACGGCTGTCGGCGGATGGAAGATCATCAAAACGGTCGGTGGAAAAATTATGAAAATCCGCCCTGTCAATGGGGCGGCAGCGGACTTATCCTCGGCGCTCGTCATTTTTTCCGCCACGTTGTTGCATTTGCCAGTCAGTACGACGCACGTCATTTCCTCGGCCATCATGGGGGTCGGCGCCGCCCAACGGGTGAAAGGCGTCAAATGGGGCGTCGCCCGCCGCATTGTGCTGACATGGATCATCACCTTGCCGGTGTCAGCGTTGATTGCGGGGTTTGTGTACCAGGTTCTCCGTTTATTTTTCTAACAAATGAAAGAGGGTGTCCCAACAGATCGGGACACCCTTTCTTATTGTTTTTCCTATGTTGTGTTTTGTTTAAGGAAAATTTCCCTTTTGGGTCAGACTCTTTTCGTGTTTAGGCCGCCGAACGGTCCGCGGCCGACGAGCGTCCGATCGCCCGGCAAATCCTCGGGGCGATCAAGCCGGCTGCGATCGATAGCAAAATGTCTTTTGGCAGCGGAACCAGCATCCAGCCCCACACCATGCCGTACGAAAGTCCTTCGGGCGCCTCCGCCCATAGTTTGTACGCCATGTACATCCAGTTCGTGCCGATGACATAGTTGACGACCATGCCGACCAAGGCGGCGGTGACGAAACGAGCTTTTGACGCCGGCTGCGGGCCGCGGTTGATGACCCATCCGGTCGCATAAGCGGCAACGATAAACGAAAGAATGAAGCCAAATGTCGGTTGGAAAATCATCGATAGTCCGCCGCTGAATTTGGCAAACACCGGTACGCCGGCGAGGCCGACGAGCATGTACACAATCATCGCCACCGCACCGAGCCGCCGCCCGAGCACCGCTCCGGCCAAGACGCAGAAAAACGTCTGCAGTGTAATGGGAACACCGCCGACGACCAAAAACGGCGCCCACGACGTAATGTTCGCCCCGATGGCCATGAGGGCGACAAACATAGCGACAAAGGTGATGTCGAGGGCCCGAAAAGCAGGACGTTGGCGATTCATATGTAAACCCCCTTTTCTCTTGTTGTTAACAAAATCGTACTGAATGATCATTTGACTGTCAATACTTTTTTATGAGAAGGCGGGAGGCGGGGACGGAAATCATATAATTGACGGATGGAGGAGCAAACTAGACAAAACGGCGGCTGTCATCGCGGCCGCATGGACGAGGAGGATCGCTGCTCTATGGAACATGTCATGCCGGAAAAGGAAGTAAAGCAGGCCAGCAAGATGGGAGCCCATGAGGATCTGATTCACACGAGCCAAAACGACGAAGGGTATGACTTGCGCACCCCGGCGGAAATCGGGGCTCGGCAGCCGATGGATGAAAACGGCAATTCGTGAAGGCAGCGAAGGATTGGGCGCAGATGGACGGGAAAGAAAAAAGTCTTGGATAGCTTCGCGCCGCGAGAAGGCCGGTGATGGATGGAAACAGATCGCAGGCCTTAATTACTTTGCCATTAGAGGGATCTTGTCATGCCGATGACATGCTGCCGGCTCGGATGCCGTGCTCGTTTTTCAATGGTTTTTTCGGCATGAAAAGAATAGAAGAAAATGAATTTATTGATTTTTATGAATAAATACCTATTTTTGATATGGTAATAAAGTTCCTTTTTTTTTTTTATTTCCAGTAAGATTTTAATTGTAAATATATAGTTTGTTTACCATAACGTGTACTTGGTAAGGGACTGAGGTAGCGTCAAAAGTTCTATGAAAAACCCACACAGACCATCCCATCGAGCATCGTGAGGCATGTGGGGAGCCGGATTCGTCCTTGGCCAACACCCGCCACAAAGGTGCGAAAGGGTTGTCAAGGGCGACGGGGACAAAAAAAGTTAGGCCGCCTCTTGTTGGAGAAACGCTTGTGCCATGGCGATGAACTTCGTCCACCGGGCCGGCATATGCGGCAGCTCGGCGAGCTCCGGAATGACGACCGGGACCCGGCCTTCGAGCGCGCTATGCGGGCGCAGAAAGTTGAAATACGCCACAAACAGCGTCACAAAGGACACCGAGCCCTCTTCCGCGCCGAACCCATGGGTCGGGCGGCAGTTGCCTTTAAAGGTCCGGTTGAATCGCTCGATGATTGGCTTGAGTGGACGGAACTCTTCGGACACCGGGTCCTCATGGGCCAGCCCGATCACCTGGCGGATGTCAAACGAAATCCCGTGATGGGCGAAGAAGTGCTGCGCCAGCAGGTAAATGGGATTGCCGTCGACGACGAACGACAAGTCGTCCGGGATGGATGGCCGCTTCCGCAAGACATCATTGATGGCCTTGATGGCCGAGAGCGTGTCCCGATTGGGCGAGACGCGATACGACAGCACGATCTTTTTGACGGCATCGAATAGAAAGAACATGTAATGCCAGCGCCCTTTGACGCGAATATACGTCTCGTCTCCGCAGAACGATCCGGACAGCTCGTACGGGAATCGGTCGACAAAGGGCTTGATCCAAAGCGCGGCGCTGTTGGCGTAGTTGAGCACCGTCTGATGGGAGATCGACACGCCGTGGATATCCTTCATGGCGGCTGCCGTCATGCGGGAAGACATTCCAAAGTTGACATGGTACGTCAACACCAGCCCCAGAATGTGCGGCGACACAGCCAGCCGGGACAAATCGACCTTCGGCTTGATGGGTGACGAGGAAGCCAACGGTAGAAAGTCAAACAAGAACTCTCGAAACCAATACCGCACCTTGAAGGCTTGAGGATCCTGTTTGAAACGTTGGCGCTCCTTCTTCGTCATCCGTCGAAGGTTGGCCCGGTAAAACGGGCAATCGTTGTTCTTGCACTTATAGATGTTGTATTCTTTGCGTTCCTTGATTTTTTCCAGCGTCTTTTTGCAGTGCGGGCAGCGAAAGACCGCTTGCTTGGTGA
>NZ_PIJG01000026.1:0-39912 GCF_002809955.1 Geobacillus sp. Manikaran-105 | reverse complement strand
ACGCCTCAAAGAATAAGGATTGCTTGAAGCAGTCAAACTTCTTTGGAAGCCCCCACTTCAAATTTTCGCTAGAAAATTAAGTGGGGGTAGTTCACATCCCCCTTTGCTAAACTTTCAGTGAAACATTTCCCGAAAATTTTGGATCTTTTATAGTATAATACAGATGACAATGATTTGATGAGTGGGGGGATGGGCATTGAAAAAACGGAAGAAATACGCGGCGGCGAGCGTGTTGTTGGCGTTGGGGCTGCTGGCTCCTTCGTTTGGGCCGACAGCGGTAGGCGCGGAGGATCGGGATGTCGTCAAGCTGCGCATTTTGGAGACCACCGACGTACATATGAATCTCGTCAACTATGATTATTTCAAAGATAGTCCGACGAATGAGTTCGGGCTGTCAAAAACGGCGCGATTGATCGAGCAGGCGCGCGCTGAGCAGCCGAATACGCTTCTGTTTGACAACGGAGATTTGATTCAAGGAACGCCGCTTGGCGACTATGTGGCGAAAGTGAAGCCGCTGCAAGATGGCGAAGTGCATCCAGCGGTGAAACTGTTGCATTTGTTGAAGTACGATGCGGCGACGGTGGGAAACCATGAGTTCAACTATGGCTTGGATTTCCTCAATGAAGTGTATGACGATGCCAAGCTGCCGATCGTGAATGCGAACGTGTACCGTGACGATCATGACCAAAATCCGGATAACGATGTCAACTATTTCACGCCGTATCAAATTTTAGAGAAAGAAGTCGTTGATGAAGACGGGGAGAAGCATACGCTGAAGATCGGCGTCATCGGCTTTGTGCCGCCGCAAATTATGGATTGGGACAAAGCGAATTTGCAAGGGAAAGTGATTGCGAAAGACATTGTGCAGTCGGCGCAAAAGTATATTCCAAAAATGAAAGCGGAAGGGGCCGATTTGATCGTCGTGCTGTCGCACTCGGGCATTGAAACCGGCGGAAACAGCCCGAATATGGAAAATGCCTCCTATTATTTGACGCAAATTCCGGGGGTCGACGCCGTGCTGACCGGCCACCAGCATAAAAAATTTCCGGCGCTTCCGGGAACGACGCCTGATTTTCTGGATGGGAACGGTATCAACAATGAAAACGGGACGATCAATGGCGTTCCGGTGACGATGCCAGGTTCGTGGGGCGATACGCTCGGCGTGATCGACTTGACGGTCGAGCAAGTCGACGGAAAATGGAAAGTGACGCAAGCGAAAGCCCAACTCCGTCCAGTGTATGACAAGGCGACGAAAACGCCGTTGGTTGACAGCGATTCGGCCGTCGAGCAGGCCATTCAGGCGGAGCACGAAGCGACGATCCAGTACGTCCGCAGCCCAGTGGGAAAAACTACGAGCCCGATCAACAGCTATTTTGCACTTGTTCAAGATGATCCGTCCGTGCAAATCGTCACGAACGCCCAAAAGTGGTATGTGGAAAAAATGTTAAAAGGGACGCAGTATGAAGGCCTTCCGGTGCTGTCAGCCGGCGCTCCGTTCAAGGCCGGCGGGCGCGGTGGACCGAGCTATTACACGGATATTCCGGCAGGGGAAATCGCCATTAAAAACGTCGCCGATTTGTACTTGTATCCAAACACGGTGTATGCGCTGAAAATTACGGGAGCCGAGTTGAAAGAATGGCTTGAGTGGTCGGCGGGGCAATTCAACCAAATCGACCCGAACAAGATAGGCATTCAGCCGCTTATCAACAACGACTTTCCGACGTACAACTTCGACATTATTGATGGCGTGACGTACGAGATCGATGTGACCGAGCCGGCGAAATACGACAAAAATCAAAATGTGATCAACCCGAAAGCAAACCGCATTAAAAACTTGCGATTCCAAGGCAAACCGGTGACGGCGAAGATGGAATTTATCGTTGCGACGAACAACTATCGGGCGACGACGAACCGGATCATCAATCCGGGCGGGAAAAACACGATTTTGGCCGCGCCGGATGAAAACCGGCAAGTGATCATCGATTATATTCGCGAAAGCGGAACGATCAACCCGTCCGTGGACGGCAACTGGACCTTTGCGCCAGTGAAAGGGAAAGCATCGGTGACCGTTTCCTTTGAATCGTCACCGGAAGCACAAAAATATTTGCCGCCAGACAGCCGCATCCGCTATGTGGCGACATTGTCCAACGGGTTTGCCCAATACGAACTTGCGCTGTTGTCTTGGAAAGAAACGAAAACAAACCATTCGAAAGAGCTAGAAAAATCTGGACGTTAAGAAGAGGTTGGAAAAATAGCAGGTGATTTAGGAGGCAGGTGATTTCGTATAAAATACTGCTAGTTCCAGCTGTTTCTTAATTAGAACAACCTTGCGGAATCAATCTTCTTTTTCGGCGAAATGCCGCTGATTTGCTCGTGACAGCCGTTTTTTACCGGCCTTTTAGGTGACACGAAAATGTGACTAAAAGTATTTCTGGCGCTACTGCCATTTTTTCCATTTCGAAAATATCGCCTTTTTGACTGACGATGAGAAGAAGATCTTTTACGTTAACGTCATTTCCGAAAGAAGTCTCCCACCTCAAGGAATGTGAAGAGCGATCGATCAATGAGTAGGTGGGAGATGAATTTCGGTTGGCCATCGCCGATGAATATGATCGTCTATGGTTCAAACCGACACCTTTGGAACGAAGGGAAGCGTAAAGGGTTCTTGTTTGTGGCTTACCGTTCAGCGAACACGCACAAGTCGCTTGAAGCCCCTGCCTCTAAGCGAAGCGTAGGTGGTGGGCAGTTCACTTCTAACAAGGACAGTGAAAAACAGCCGCTTTCGTTGAGCGGGCGGTCATGGAAGGAAAAAAGATGTTCGATTGGGGAAGCGCTGCTTGTCCGACCGGGCGCTACCCATCATCTGCTTTTTCGAAGGCCGGTGGACATCGAGGTTCTTGGGATCATTCGTTTTGGAAAACGGAACGTTTTTGTCACTGTATCGGTGGTGAAGCCACCCACCTTTTGTAACATTGCCCGAAAGCAGTGCCACTGTCCATGGATGATTGTTTGCTAGCTTGGTCAGGAGGGAGACATGTGTTAGGCATTACAAGTTACGGAATGTATTTGCTGGCGTCGATTTTGATGCATGCCACTCCGGGAGTGGATACGATGTATATTATGGGGCGCAGTGTGGCGCAAGGGAGAAAAGCGGGCGTGTATTCGGTGTTGGGCATTTCGACGGGGGTGTTCATTCATACGTTGCTCGCTGCGTTTGGCTTGGCGGTGATTTTGCAGCAGTCGGTTGTCTTATTTACGGCTGTGAAAATCGCTGGCGCAGCGTATTTGGTGTATCTTGGCATCAAAATGATGCGGCAGTCGACGCCGCCAGCGTTGGAGTCCGAGGAACTGGCGCCGATGAAGCTGAAAAAGATTTATTGGCAAGGCGTGACGACGAATGTGATGAATCCGAAAGTGGCGTTGTTTTTCCTTTCCTTTTTGCCGCAATTCATTCAAACGGATCAGCCATACGGCCCGCTCCCGTTTCTGCTGCTCGGCGTTTCGTTCGTGGTGACGAGCACGCTGTGGGGGCTTGGCGTCGTCTATGTGGCTGCGCTGGCGACGAAACGGGTGCGCCAAAACGCGAAAATGGCGCTTCTTGTCAATCGGTTGACGGGGATCGTGTTCATTGGGCTTGGCGTGAAGCTGCTGCAAACGAAAGCGTCGTGAGCGAGGGCGGGCGGCGTCGGAACGCATGATTCTCAGCCGAATGAAAGCGCGGGCGGTGATTCGTGAGGAGGTTGGTTGGAGAAATGGGGGCGGATGACAAAGGAATAGCGGTGATTCTCCTTGTGGCGGGAATCGGGATGTTTCCGTTTGGGATCGTGATCATTAAGCAGCAGTGGGGAAGCATACAAGAAGAAGGAGGGCGTGAGCGGAGAATAGCCTTGTTTTTTGAAATGATCGATCTTTGGTCAACGTGGGTGCTGTTCCTCTCCCTGCTTCTCATATTGGGAGGCGCGGCGCTGTTGTGGAGATGAGCAGAAAAGAGGGCAGCCGCCCTCTTTTTTCTTGCCGCTACGACCGTTCGCTGACGGCGATTTGAATGCCGATCAGCGCGAAGATGGCGCCTTTGAGCCAATGGATTCGCTTGGTGATGGCGGTGTGGGCCGAGAGCCATTGGCGCAGCTTTTCCGCGCCGATGCTCACCAAGGTGAAGACAACGAGCGCCTGCACGAGAAAGATGGCGCCTAATAGAAGCATCTGCCCCGGCACATGGCCGGCTGTTTCGTCGACAAACTGCGGCAAGAGCGCCAAGAAGAAGAGAGACACTTTCGGGTTGAGCACGTTCATGACAATGCCTTTTTTGTACAGCGAGGTGTATGCCATCGGCGTCTGCCGCCCAAAGGCGAGGCCTTCGTCTTGTTCACGGAACGCCTGCCAGGCTAGGTACAGCAAATACGCGGCGCCCGCGTACTTGACGATGGCAAACACCAAGGCGGATTGGTACATGACGGCCGAGACGCCAAGCACAGCGGCGCTGATATGGACAAGCAGCCCTGTGCAAAGCCCGAGCGCGGTGGCGATGCCCGCCCATTTGCCTTGCGACACGCTTTGGGCGATGACGAATAAAATGTCCGGACCCGGCGCCAATGTAAGCAATATGGCGACGCCGAAAAACGACAAGATGACCTCGATCTCCATCGGAACCCTCCTTTTTGATCAGTTTGGCGGGGCGGCCGTGAAAGGCGGTTATGTATATGGATTCGCGAAAGAGCGGGCGATTCCTTCTCGAACGGCGGCGATCAAAGCGAAAACCGGCGGATCAGTTCTTTTGGAGAAATGCTGTCAGATGGGGGGCTTTCTGGTCCGACATGGCCAGACGGGGCGCCAAACTCGTTTTTCACCGGCTGTCCACGGCAGCGAAACGAAACGATTTGCCATTTGACAAACGCGGCGGTGCTGCTGAAAATAAAAGTATGGAACGGTTTGCAAGAGGTGGGGGATATGGATTCGCTGCTTGTTTCGGCCATTCGCCAAGTTGTGAATGAATGGTTTCCCGTTGAAGCATCGCTTGTCATTTCCGACGACCGGCGGTACATTTACTACCAGCCGAGCCGGCAAATTGATTTGAAAATCCGTCCGGGTGATGAAATCAAACCGGATTCGGTCACCTACAAGGCGTTGGTGATCCGCCGGAAAATTGAAGAGCAAAAAGACAGCCGGGTGTTTGGCGTTCCGTATTTCGGCGTGTCGGTTCCGATTTTGGAAGACGGGGTGCCAAAAGGATGCGTGACAGCTGTCTGGCCGAAAAAGCCGCTTTTGGCGACGTCGTATTTGACGATACGGACGATGGACCGCTGGGTTCCGGTGCCGTTTGACGCGGTTGTTTATTTGGAAGCGCAAAACCGGAAAACGTTCGTCAAATCGATGCACGTCGGAGGCCATCATAAATACAATTTGACCGAATTGGAATTTTCTTTGCCGGCTGACCGGTTTATCCGCTGCCATCGGTCGTATATTGTCAATGTTGAGTATATCGCCGAAATTCAGCCGGATTCCCACTCGACGTTTTTGCTTGTGATGAAGGACGGCTCCAAAGTGCCGGTCAGCCAAACGTACGCCAGCCATTTCCGGAGACGGCTCGGCTTTTGATGACACCGCCGATACAGGCGGTTATTTTTGTGAAGCGGCAAGTTTTTCTGCGTGATGCAGGAAAAATGCTGCTTCGATGCAAAAGAAAGCCCTTTCGCTCCAATTCGAATGATTTTCCCCTTGCGAGCCGCTATAATGAGGGAAAAACAAAAGGGGGAAATCGCTTTGGAACCATTTGTTTTCGAACGGATCGGCCATCAGGCGTTGCGGGAGCGGATTGTGACGGCAGAAACGGCCGCCTCATGGATTGAAGATGGCATGACCCTCGGATTGAGCGGTTTTACCCGCGCGGGGGACGCAAAAGCGGTGCCGACGGCGCTTATTGAACGGGCCAAGCGGCAGCCGCTGAAAGTCGACGTCTATACAGGGGCTTCGCTCGGATCGGATATTGACAAGATGATGGCGGAAGCAGGCATTGTCCGGAAACGGCTGCCGTTTCAAGCTGACGCCGCGATGCGCCGGAAAATTAACGAAAGGGAGCTGCTGTTTGTCGACCAGCATTTGTCGCATACGGCGGAACTCGTCCGTTCCGGTGTGCTGAAACCGATTGATTACGCTATTGTGGAAGCGGTTTCGATTACGGAGGACGGCATGATCATCCCGACGACGTCTGTCGGCAACTCATCGATTTTTGTGGAAAAAGCAAGACGGGTCATTGTCGAATTGAACGTCGCCCAGCCGAAAGCGCTTTACGGGTTTCATGACATTTATGAAGTCGGGAAGCAAGGGGAGCGCGCCCCGATTCCGCTGACGAAAGTGGACGACCGGATCGGGACGATCGGCATTCCTGTTGATCTGGAGAAAATCGCTGGAATTGTCGTGACGAACCAAACGGATTCACCGTCGACGATTGTGCCTCCGGATGCGGAAACAGCGGCGATTGCCAGGCATTTGATCGAGTTTCTTCGCCGCGAAGTAGCGGCGGGGCGGCTGTCCGAACGGCTGGCGCCGATTCAGGCCGGGATCGGCTCTGTCGCGAATGCGGTTCTTTACGGCCTATTGGATTCTGAATTTTGCGACTTGGAAGTCTATTCGGAAGTGCTGCAAGATGCGATGTTCGATTTGCTTGATGCAGGGAAAGTGCGGTTTGCCTCGGGATGTTCGATCACCTTGTCGGAAAACAAGATGAAACAAGTGTACCACAACTTGGAAGCGTACCGGGGCAAACTCGTGCTGCGGCCGCAGGAGATTTCCAATCATCCTGAACTGATTCGCCGCCTCGGCCTCATTTCCATTAATACGGCGCTTGAGGCCGATATTTACGGAAATGTGAACTCGACGCATGTCCGCGGCACCCAGATGATGAACGGCATCGGCGGCTCGGGCGACTTTGCCCGCCATGCGCGCCTGACGATTTTTGTGACGAAATCGAGCGCCAAACATGGGGCGATTTCGAGCATCGTGCCGTTCGTCTCCCATGTCGACCATACGGAGCATGATGTCGATGTCATCATCACCGAACACGGATATGCCGATTTGCGCGGGCTCGCCCCTGTCGAGCGCGCCCCGCTCATCATCGAACATTGCGCCCATCCGGATTACCGTCCGCAGCTGCGCGATTACTTCGCTGAAGCGCTCAAGCGCGGCGGCCATACGCCGCACGTATTGGAACAAGCGTTGTCTTGGCATATCCGGTATGAACAACTTGGAACGATGCGGGAAGAAAAGTATCAGCTGCAATGATGGAAAGAAACACAGGGCGTGGCGCCAAACCGCGTTCTGCGCTGGTTTTTTCATAGCGGCCGAGCGCAATAGACGGCAAAATGACGAAAGACCGCCTTGCCGATTCGGCATGGGCGGTCTTTATCATTGCGGCTGCTTCTTTTTCTCCAAAAACGCCTTCCCATAGGTTCCGTGGTCGTGGAGCATGGCGTGCTCGACTTGGATCGTGGCATGCTCAATGCCGTATTTTTCCTTCAGCATTTCATTCACCGCCAAAATGACACAAAGCGGCTGGATGCGTTCGTTGACAAACACATGAGCCGACAGCGAGTAATGGTCGGTCGAGATGGCCCATAAATGCATGTCGTGCACGTCTTCGACCCCTTCGATCTGTCGAATGTCGGCGCGGATTTGTTCGAGATCGAACCCATCTGGCACGGCTTCCATTAAGATGAGATACGATTCACGCATAATTTTCGCCCCGCCTGTGAAAATGATGGCGGCGATCACGAGGCTGATGATCGGATCGAACACCGTCCAGCCGGTGAAGTAAATGAGCAGCGCGGACACGATGACGCCGATCGAGCTGATTAAGTCGCCGATGAAATGCCAAAGGGCGCTCTGAACGTTCAAGTTGTCTTCTTCTTTCGTGCTCCGGCTTAAGACGATGGTCAACGTCAAGTTAACGATGAGGCCGATCGCCGCGATTCCGAGCATAAGACGAAAGTTGATCGGTTCAGGATGAAGAAAACGCTGAATGCCTTCCCATAAAATCCACAGCGCAATGACGGCCAACGTCAGCCCGTTCAAAAACGATGTGATGATTTCAAATCGCAAAAAACCGAACGTAAAGCGGCGGTTCGGCGGGCGCGTTGCCATGTAGAGGGCGACCATGCTCAATCCAAGCGCCAATACATCGGATGCCATATGGGCCGAATCGGACAATAAGGCGAGCGAGTTGGAAATCAGTCCGCCAATGATTTCAACGGCGGTGAAAAACATGGTCAACAAAAGCGTCACCCAGAGCGCTTTTTTTGATTCATGTTGCGTTTTGACGTGCGGGAGATGGTGAAAATCGTACAGTGTTGGAGCCATAATGCACCTCCATTATTTATAATAATTATCAACTTATATATATTATAATATAAAAATCAGCCTGTGTGCAAATGAAATTTCGACAGCGAGAAAGAGCGGTTGTTGGAATTTGTCTAAAAATATAGACGAACAATTCAAGGAATGGATCCTGCTGTTGGCGAATAGGAATCAATGTTGTGTATGGCCATCATCTTGCTTCAGAAAGGATGCGATCGAGCTTGATTGCGGCGAATCCGACGGATTTGGAAGTGTATTTGTTTCATGAAGGCAGCTTGCATAAAAGCTACGAGCTGTTTGGTGCCCACGTGATCGATGAGGGCGGAAGGGCCGCCACCCGCTTTTGCGTCTGGGCGCCGCATGCGCGCGACGTGCGCCTGGTCGGCAGCTTTAACGGCTGGGACGGGGCGAAGTTCCGCCTCACCAAAGTGAACGATGAAGGAGTATGGACGATCGTTGTCCCGGAAAACTTGGAAGGGCATTTGTATAAGTATGAGATTGTCACGCCGGATGGGCGGGTGCTGCTGAAAGCGGACCCGTACGCGTTTTGCTCCGAATTGCGCCCCCACACCGCCTCGATTGTCTACGATCTGAAAGGATACCAGTGGAACGATCAGTCTTGGCAGCGGAAGAAGCGGCGAAAGCGGATTTACGAGCAGCCGATGGTCATTTATGAGCTCCATTTCGGTTCGTGGAAGAAAAAGGAAGGTCGTTTTTTGACGTACCGTGAGATGGCCGACGAACTTATCCCGTACGTGCTAGAGCGTGGATTTACGCACATTGAGCTGCTTCCGCTTGTCGAGCATCCGCTCGACCGTTCGTGGGGGTATCAAGGGATCGGCTATTATGCGGTGACAAGCCGCTACGGTGCGCCGCATGATTTCATGTATTTCGTCGACCGCTGCCATCAGGCAGGAATCGGGGTCATTCTCGATTGGGTGCCGGGGCATTTTTGCAAGGACGCCCACGGGTTATATATGTTTGACGGCGCCCCGACGTACGAATATGCGAACGAAAAAGACCGGGAAAATTACGTCTGGGGGACGGCGAATTTTGACTTGGGCAAACCGGAAGTGCGCAGTTTTCTCATCTCCAACGCCTTGTTTTGGCTCGAGTATTACCACGTCGACGGATTCCGCGTCGATGCGGTCGCGAACATGCTGTATTGGCCGAACAACGACCAGCTCTATGAAAACCCGTATGCGGTCGAGTTTTTGCGCAAGTTAAACGAAGCGGTGTTTGCCTATGACCCCAACGTCTTGATGATCGCCGAAGATTCGACCGATTGGCCGCGGGTGACGGCGCCGACGTATGACGGCGGGCTTGGCTTTAACTACAAGTGGAACATGGGCTGGATGAACGACATGCTGAAGTATATGGAAACGCCGCCGCATGAGCGGAAGCATGCACACAATCAAGTCACCTTTTCCCTCCTTTATGCGTATTCAGAAAATTTCATTTTGCCGTTTTCTCATGATGAAGTTGTGCATGGCAAAAAGTCGCTGCTCAACAAAATGCCGGGGTCGTACGAGGAGAAGTTCGCCCAGCTGCGGCTGTTGTACGGCTACATGATGGCCCACCCCGGGAAAAAGTTGTTGTTTATGGGCAATGAATTTGCCCAGTTTGACGAATGGAAGTTTGAGGGCGAGCTCGACTGGATGCTGTTTGATTTTGAGCTGCACCGGAAGATGGATGAGTATGTCAAGCAATTGATCGCCTGCTACAAGCGGTATAAGCCGTTTTACGAGCTCGACCACGACCCGCAGGGGTTTGAATGGATCGACGTTCATAATGCCGAACAAAGCATTTTCTCGTTCGTCCGCCGCGGGAAAAAAGACGGTGATCTGTTGGTAATTGTGTGCAATTTCACAAATCAAGCGTACGACGACTACAAAGTCGGCGTGCCGCTTTTGGCCCCGTATCGGGAAGTGCTGAACAGCGATGCGGTGGACTTTGGCGGATCAGGGCATGTCAATTCGAAGCGGCTTCCGGCGTTCAATGAACCGTTTCATGGAAAGCCGTACCATGTGCGCATGACGATTCCGCCATTTGGCATTTCAATCTTGCGCCCAGTGCAAAAACGAGGGGAGAGAAAGCAAAATGAAGAAGACGTGCATCGCCATGTTATTGGCCGGCGGGCAAGGAAGCCGGCTTCGCTCGCTGACGACAAACATCGCGAAACCGGCCGTGCCGTTCGGCGGGAAGTATCGGATCATTGATTTTACATTGAGCAACTGCACGAATTCCGGCATCGATACGGTCGGCGTGCTGACGCAGTACCAGCCGCTCTTTCTTCACTCGTACATCGGCATCGGAAGCGCGTGGGATTTGGACCGGCGAAACGGCGGGGTCACCGTCCTGCCGCCCTATTCCGTCTCGTCCGGCGTGAAATGGTATGAAGGCACCGCCAACGCGATTTATCAAAATATGAATTATATTGAACAGTACGACCCGGACTACGTGCTCGTGCTGTCCGGCGACCACATTTACAAAATGGACTATCGGCAGATGCTCGACTACCATATCGCCAAACAGGCCGATGTGACGATTTCCGTTATTGAAGTGCCATGGGAAGAAGCGAGCCGGTTTGGCATTATGAATACGAATGACGAGATGCAAATTGTCGAGTTTGCCGAAAAACCGGCGGAGCCAAAGAGCAATTTGGCGTCGATGGGCATTTACATTTTCAATTGGCCGCTGTTGAAAGAATACTTGAAAATCGACAACGCTGACCCGCATTCGTCGCACGATTTCGGCAAAGACATCATCCCGCTTTTGCTTCGCGAACGCAAGCGGTTGTTTGCCTACCCGTTCCAAGGCTACTGGAAAGATGTCGGCACGGTGAAAAGCTTGTGGGAAGCGAACATGGACTTGTTGGATGAGGACAACGAGCTCGACTTGTTCGACCGCTCATGGCGCATTTATTCCGTCAATCCGAATCAGCCGCCGCAATACATTTCCCAGGAGGCGGAAGTGGCGGACTCACTCGTCAATGAAGGGTGCGTCGTCGAAGGGACGGTCAAGCGTTCAGTGCTGTTTCAAGGCGTCCGTATCGGCAAAGGGGCGGTCGTGAAAGAATCGGTCATTATGCCAGGAGCGGCAGTCAGCGAAGGAGCGTATGTCGAGCGGGCGATCGTCACGCCGGATTGCGTCATCCCGACGCATGCCTCGATTGCCCCGGACGAAGACGGCGAGGTGGTGCTCGTGACCGCCGAATGGCTTGCGCAATGGAATGAGGAAACCGCGAGGAAGGATGAAGCGTGATGAACAACAAGATGTTAGGCGTCATTGACGCGACGATGTATATGGAGGCGTTAGCGCCGCTTATCGAACAGCGCTCGATCGCCGCGGTGCCGTTTGCCGGCCGGTATCGGCTCATTGATTTCGTGCTCTCAAGCATGGTTAACTCCGGTATTGAGAGTGTTGCGATTTTTTCGAAATATCAGTACCGTTCGCTCATGGACCATTTAGGGTCAGGGAAAAACTGGGACTTAAACCGAAAGCGGGACGGACTGTTTTTCTTCCCATCGCCGGATTTGCTGTTTTCCGGCGAGCGCCGCGTCGGGGCATTTGCCCACTTCGAGCAGCACATCGACTATTTTTTGCGGAGCCGGCAAAAATATGCCGTCATCGCGAACAGCTATACGGTGTGCAACATCGATTTTGCCGCCGTCTTGAAGCGCCATATCGAAAATGGCTGCGATGTGACCGAAATCCGTCATCGCGGTCGGTCGCTTGAGATGTATTTGCTAGACACGTCGCTGCTGCTTGATTTAATCGCCGATTACAAAAACCGCGGCTACCGAAGCATCGTCGACGTCGTCCGCGATGACCGCCATTCACTGTCGATTTGCGATTACGAATACACGGGGTATGCGGCGGTCATCGATTCGGTGGGACAATATTTCCGCTCAAGCATGGAACTATTGGATCGGAACGTCTGGGAACAGCTCTTTCTCGCGGAGCGGCCGATTTATACGAAAGTGAAAGACGAGCCGCCGACGAAGTACGGGCGGGAAGGGATCGTAAAGCGCTCGATGATCGCCAACGGCTGCGTCATTGACGGGACGGTGGAAAACAGCGTCTTGTTCCGCTCTGTGAAGATCGGCAAAGGAGCGGTCGTGAAAAACAGCATTATTATGCAAAAGTGCCAAATCGGCGACGGCTGCGTCCTCGATGGCGTCATTATCGATAAAGACGCCAAGGTCGAACCGGGCGTGGTGTTGAAAGGAACGGCTGATCAACCGTTTGTCGTCCGCAAAGGAACGGTGCAGGGGGAGGTCGCCAGCCGATGAACGTGCTATTTGCCGTTTCCGAATGCGCCCCGTTCGCCAAATCGGGGGGATTGGCCGACGTTGCCGGCGCGCTGCCGAAAGAGCTGCGCCGGCTCGGCGTTGACGCCCGTGTCATGCTGCCGAAATATGAGACGATCGCCCGCGAATGGAAAGAGAAGATGAACAAAACGGCGGAGTTCACCGTGCCGGTCGGGTGGCGCCGCCAATATGCCGGCGTGGAGGAGCTCGAGCACGACGGGGTCATCTATTACTTCATCGACAACGAGTATTACTTCAAACGGCCGCAGCTGTACGGCCATTATGACGACGGTGAGCGGTTTTCTTATTTTTGCCGGGCGGTGCTGGACGCGCTGCCGGAGATCGGGTTTCAGCCCGACATCATTCATTGCCATGACTGGCACGCCGGCATGATTCCATTTTTGCTGCGCGAGCAATACCACCATGATCCGTTTTATGCGGATATCCGCACGATGTTTACGATTCACAACTTGCAGTTTCAAGGGCTGTTTCCGCGCGGGATTTTAGAGGATTTGTTGAATTTGGACGGACGGTATTTCACCGTCGACCAGCTCGAGTTTTACGGAAGCGTCAGCTTTATGAAAGGGGCGCTTGTCGCCTCCGATTTGATCACGACGGTGAGTCCGACGTACAAAGAAGAGATTCAAACCGCCTATTACGGCGAGCGGTTGGACGGCTTGCTGCGGGCGCGGCGGGCCGATTTGCTCGGCATCTTAAACGGCATTGACGACGAGTTTTACAACCCGCAAACCGATCCGTTTTTGGCGGCGACCTATAGCGTACATACGCGGGAAAGAAAAAAACTCAACAAGCGCGCTTTGCAGCGGCGGTTCGGTCTGCCAGAGCGGGATGATGCGCCCGTCGTCGCCATGGTGACGCGAATGACGGCGCAAAAAGGGCTCGATTTGGTGACGTGCGTCTTTCATGACCTCATGCAGGAAGACATGCAGCTCGTCGTGCTCGGCACCGGGGATTGGCGCTTTGAACAGTTTTTCTCGCAAATGGCAGCGGCCTATCCGGACAAAGTCGGGGTGTACATCGGCTTTCACGAACCGCTCGCCCATCAAATCTATGCGGGCTCGGACTTGTTTTTAATGCCGTCATTATTTGAACCGTGCGGGTTGAGCCAAATGATCGCGCTTCGGTACGGGACGATTCCGATCGTTCGGGAAACGGGTGGGCTGAACGATACGGTGCAATCGTACAATGAATTTACAGGAGAGGGAAACGGGTTCAGCTTTACGAACTTTAATGCCCATGACATGTTGTACACGATCCGCCGGGCGCTGTCGTTCTACCACCAGCCATCTGTCTGGGAGCGGCTCATGGAGCGGGCGATGCGCGGCGATTACAGCTGGCGCCGTTCAGCGAAAGAGTATGAAAAAGCGTACAAACGGCTGGTCAAAAAAGGGGGAGATGCGCTTGTTCGCCGATAAAGAAACGTTCAAACGGGCGTTTGTGGCGCGGGTCGAGGCGCTGTGCGGCAAACCGTTTGCCGAATCGACGGCGCGCGATCATTATCACGTTCTCGGCCAGATGGTGCGCGAACATATCAGCCGCCATTGGATCACGACGAATGAACGCTACCGGGCGCAACGGTGGAAGCAAGTGTATTATTTGTCGATTGAGTTTTTGTTGGGTCGCCTGCTCGGCAACAATTTGTTAAACCTCGGCGTCCGCTCGGTCGTCGAGGAAGGATTGCGCGAGCTCGGCATTCGCCTCGAAGACGTCGAGGAATGTGAGGCGGACGCCGGGCTCGGAAACGGCGGGCTCGGGCGGCTCGCCGCCTGCTTTTTGGATTCGCTCGCGACGCTCAATTTGCCGGGCCACGGGCACGGCATCCGCTACAAGCATGGGCTGTTTGACCAAAAGATCGTCGACGGTTATCAAGTCGAACTGCCGGAGCAATGGCTGCGCCACGGAAACGTGTGGGAAGTCCGCAAAGAAGAGCTGGCGGTCGAAGTCCGGTTTTGGGGGCGGGTTGAGGTGTCGGAGCAAAACGGCCGCCTTGTATTCCGCCATGTCGACAGCGAAAACGTGATGGCGGTGCCGTACGACGTGCCGGTCATCGGCTACGGGACGAACACGGTCAACACGCTCCGGCTTTGGAGCGCCGAACCGGCGAAGACGTTCCCGCTCCATAAAGATGTCATGCAATACAAACGGGAGACCGAAGCCATTTCCGAGTTTTTGTACCCGGACGATACGCATGACGAAGGAAAAATTTTGCGGCTGAAGCAGCAGTATTTTCTCGTCGCTGCCAGCCTCGGCAGCATCACCCGCGCTCATCGCCGCCAGCACGGGAGTTTGCGCCGGCTTCATGAGTATGTCGCCATTCATGTGAACGACACGCATCCGGCGCTCGCGATTCCGGAATTGATGCGCATTTTGCTCGATGAAGAAGGGATGGGCTGGGAAGAGGCGTGGCACATTACGACCCATACGATCGCGTATACGAACCATACGACGTTGTCGGAAGCGCTCGAGAAATGGCCGATCCACTTGTTCCGGCCGCTTTTGCCGCGCATTTATATGATCGTCGAGGAGATCAACGAACGGTTTTGCCGCGAGCTGTGGGAACGCTACCCTGGCGATTGGGGGCGGATTGAACAAATGGCCATCATCGCCCACGGAATGGTGAAAATGGCGCACTTGGCCGTCGTGGCAAGCCATAGCGTCAACGGCGTGGCGAAACTGCATACCGACATTTTGAAACAGCGGGAAATGCGCCTGTTTTACGAATGGGCGCCGCAAAAGTTCAACAATAAGACGAACGGCGTGACGCACCGGCGCTGGCTCTTAAAAGCCAACCCCGAGCTGTCGGCGTTGATTACGGACACGATCGGCCCGCGTTGGATTCATGAGCCGGAAGCGCTTGTGGAACTGGCGCCGCATGCTTCCGATCCGGCGTTTCAAGAGGCGCTCGCCGCCGTCAAGCGGCGGCGCAAAGCGAAGCTCGCCACCCGCATTTATGAGAAGACCGGAATCGGTGTTGACGAGTCGTCGATCTTTGATGTGCAAGTGAAACGGCTGCACGCCTACAAACGGCAACTGTTGAACGTGCTGCACATCATGCATTTGTACAATCGGCTGAAGGAGGATTCACACTTCTCGATTCACCCGCGCACGTTTATCTTCGGGGCGAAGGCGTCGCCGGGCTATTACTACGCCAAGAGGATTATCAAGCTGATCCATTCGGTCGCCGAGAAGGTGAACAACGACAAACGGGTCCATGACCAGTTGAAAGTCATTTTTTTGGAAAACTACCGTGTGTCGCTCGCCGAAGAGATCATCCCGGCCGCCGATGTGAGCGAGCAAATCTCAACCGCCAGCAAAGAAGCGTCCGGGACGGGCAACATGAAGTTTATGATGAACGGAGCGATCACGCTTGGTACACTTGATGGGGCGAACGTCGAAATCGCGGAAGCGGTCGGGAAAGAAAACATGTTTTTGTTCGGGCTGACGGCTGAGGAAGTGCTCAACTACTATGAGCACGGCGGCTACCGGGCGCACGAGTATTACCATCACGACAAGCGGATCAAGCAAGTCGTCGACCAGCTTGTCAACGGCTTTTTCCCGGATGCCGGCGATTACTTTGAACCGATTTACGATTCGCTTTTGACGCAAAATGATGAATATTTTGTGCTGCGCGACTTTGCCGCCTACGCCGAAGAGCATGAGCAGGTGGAAGACGCTTACCGCGATCCGGCGCGCTGGTGGCGGATGAGCGCCGTCAACATCGCCCACTCCGGCTACTTTGCCAGCGACCGGACCGTCGCGGAATACGCGGCTGAGATTTGGGGCATTTCGCCGTCGATGTAAAGCCCGGCGGGAAACAGGCGCCCCTAAAGACGAGCGCGGCCGCTTCGAATCATCCCAGAGGCGCAAACGACCAGCCGCTCGCCATCACGAACTTGTCTTTGGCATGATGAACCATTTCCGTCTGAGCCGGTCTGAACGATCGATTCCGCCGTTTCCAAACGCCGGGCTTGGGACGGTTTCCTGTGCGGAGGCAAAACAGCGGCCAAGGAGCGACGGCTTGCAGCGGAAAGAGGTCGGATGTATGACTGTTGCCGGACTGCGGCGGCAACGGCATAAACGGAACGGGGCCGCCCTGTTGGAACGCCCCGTTTCGCGTTGGCGGAACCGGCCGGCGTTCGGTTTGAACGCCTGATTTTGTTTCAATCGTCGCCGTCTAGCCAATCGCCGATGCCGCCAAGGATGCTGCCTTCGCCGACCGACCGTCCGCCGGCGCTCGGAGCGGCGGCAAGCACGCGGTCAGCGAGCCGGCTGAACGGGAGCGACTGCACCCACACCGCCCCGGGGCCAGTGACGGTTGCCAAAAACAACCCTTCCCCGCCGAAAAAGGCGGTTTTGATGTTGCCGACGTATTCAATATCGTAGTCGACGTCCTTCGTCATGGCGACAAGGCAACCGGTGTCAATGCGCAGCTTTTCCCCCGGTTGCAGTTCGCGGCGTTGGATCGTCCCGCCCGCGTGCAAAAAGGCGAGGCCGTCGCCTTCCAGCTTTTGCATAATAAACCCTTCCCCGCCGAAAAAGCCGGCCCCGAGCTTGCGTTGAAACTCAATGCCGACGGAAACCCCTTTGGCGGCGCATAAAAACGAGTCTTTTTGGCAGATGAGTTTCTCGCCCAGTTCGCTCAAGTCGACCGGAATGATTTTTCCCGGATACGGAGCGGCAAAGGCGACGCGGCGCTTGCCGCTGCCTTGATTTGTAAACACGGTCATGAACAGACTTTCCCCGGTGAGCAGCCGTTTCCCGGCGCCGACGAGGCGGCCGAGCAGTCCTTTTCCGGCTGAGGAGCCGTCGCCAAAGACCGTTTCCATCGCGATGTCGTCTTCCATCATCATCATGGCGCCCGCTTCCGCAATGACGCTTTCGCGTGGATCGAGTTCGATCTCGACAAACTGCATGTCATCGCCGTACAGCCGGTAATCGATCTCATGGGCATTCATCGTTTCTCCTCCATCCAAAGGTTTTTGCAACATTCCGTTATGTACTACGGAATCCGCCCCTCCTCCGTTTCAAACAAGCACGGGCAACCATGTGCCCATCGTTTGGAAGGCGGCGCGAGAACCCGTGCTCGTTTGAAAACAGACTGGCCCGTTGGCGAGTTTCCCGCCATTGGAACATGAGGCGCTTGTTGTCAGCGGACCATGGCAAGGCGTGCGTCCCACGTTGGAAGTCGGCCTTTGGAGCGCGTCAAACTGAACCGGCCGCCTGGCCGCATTCCCCACTTCAAGAGGTCATCGCACGGAGGCCCTTTGTCTACGGATTGGGTTCCCCGAAGCTTTGCTGAGTCGGGCGCTCATCGTAGCGGCGATAGCTTTCGTTCACCGTATACGGGTCTTTTTCATACGCCGGCAAGTCGCCGATGTTTGACATGATGCCTTCGTCATCCAATATGTTTTCGAGCCATTCGTGCTCCCGCGTCGGATACACTTTGACATTTCGCCCGTGCAAATCGACAGCAGCGAAATTTTCCAAATCCTCGACATAGCCGACGTGCTCCTCCGATTCGGGGTATACTTCTCCGTAATAATCAACATTTTTGCCAAGGTCGGACGGCGTGTCCGATGAACCGTAGCGGGCGACTTCCTGCCAAGCGTCTTCGGCGTCATAGACGACCGATTCGTCGCGGTCGTCAAAATCGAATTTGCCAAACGGCGGCATGAGTACCCCTTCTTCGAGTGGCCGCTTTTGCGAGACGATTTGGTCCGGGCTGTGCTCCCGGCAATAAAGCGTTGTCGGCAACGCCTCAAGCCGCTCGTACGGAATCGGCTGGCCGCATGTGCGGCAAATCCCGTACGTGCCGTCATCGATGGCTTTCAGCGCCCGCTCGATCTCGCGGAATTCGCGCTCTGTATGGTCGTCCAACGCCAAATCTTTTTCCCGCTCATACAGTTCGGTCGCCTCATCGGCGGGATGGTTGTCGTAGCTTGCCAGCTCGCCGACCGCATCGTGGGCGTGGCTGCGCGTCATGCCGAAATGGTCGTTTTGATTCAGCCGGTCTTCAATGTCCCGCTTCATCTCAAGCAATGTGGAGCGGAAGGCGGCGAGTTGTTCGTTCGTCAACATCGGTTGCAACCCCTTCCTTGCAGCGTCTGTGTTGCATGGATTCAAACTTGAAAATGTCTGGAGCCTTTCAAACACAGGGATCGTTTCATCCTTCCGTTGGCGGCGAATGGTTTCGCCGCGGGAGCCTATCTATATGGTGTAGTATGGGCGAAAATCAAAAAAAAAACACGGCCGTTTCGACCGTGTTTACAGCCATTGGCCGACAAGCAAGCCGATGGCGAGCAAAAAGCCAAATTGTGTATTCGTTTGCGCTGTGGCCTTCATCGCCGGCATCATCTCCGCCGGTTTCGTTTTACCGATGAATCCGCGCGCCGCGGCCGCTGCTTTTGGCGCGCTCAGCAAGGCGAGCATCGCCCAAAACGGCACGATGCCAAACAGCACAAGCGCCACCGTCCAAAGAAACGCGGCGGCAAACATCATGGCAAGCACGCGAATCGCCCAGTCGCGGCCGACTAAAATGGCGAGCGTTTTTCGTCCTTTTTCGCGGTCGCCGTCCAAGTCGCGAATGTTGTTGGCCAGCAAAATGGCGCCGATGAAAATGGCGACCGGGATCGCCACGAGCACCGCTTCTTTGCTCACACCGCCTGTTTGGATGAAAAAGGAAATTAAAATGATCATAAAGCCCATGAAAAATCCGGCGGCGAGTTCGCCAAACGGTGTATAGGCGATCGGAACAGGACCGCCGGTGTAAAAGTAGCCGGCCGCCATGCAGACCGTTCCGACAAGCGCGAGCCACCAACTGCTTTGCGCGCAAATGTAGACGCCGATGAGCATCGCTGCCCCAAAGCAGGCAAACGCCAACGCCAGCACCGTTTTCGGCTTCAGGCCGTCACGGACGATGGCGCCGCCGATGCCGACCGATTCCGGCGAGTCAAGGCCGCGCTTGTAATCGTAATATTCGTTAAACATATTCGTCGCCGCCTGAATCAACAACGAGGCGGCCATCATGGCGACAAACAACAGCCAATTGACAGACGTTTCGCCCATCGCCAGCACCGTGCCGACGCAGACTGGCACAAACGCCGCTGTCAGCGTATGCGGACGCGTCAACCGCCAAAAGACGCGCCAGTCGCGGCGAGCCGGCGGTCGGTGGCCGATATGTGTGACTGGTTGCATATCCATTCCCCTTATATTCCTTGAAAATATGATCGGTTTCCGCTCAAAATAAGTGTAGGAAAACGTTTTAGGCGTGTCAACCCTTTCTGATAGATAAATGATTTCCTATTATATATAATGGATAATGGGAAGCAGGGGATGGAGAGGGAATTTTACGAAAGAAAGCGTGAGGATCGTGGCGATTGGATTTCAACATACACTCCAACAACAACTGCACGAATTGGCGGTGCGGGCGGCGCGGCCGTTTGTCAGCTGGACGGAATCGTTGGAAGGCGTCGATCCGGTTTCTTTTTTTATGCAAGGGCCGTCTTGCGGATTCCGCGAACGGTTTTTTTGGTCGGACCGAAGCGGCGGCACCATCTTGGTCGGCCTCGGCTCGGTGCATGCAATTGAGACGGGGGAAAAGGACGGGCGGTTTCGCGAGGTCGATGCGCGCCGCCGGCAGTGGGCCAGCCAAATCGAGCGGCATGGCGACACGGATGCGCCGCCGCTGCTGTTCGGCGGGTTTTCCTTTGATCCGCACCGGACGCCGACGGACGTATGGCGCGGGTTTTCAGCCGGAAAACTGATCGCGCCGGCTGTGCTTCTTTCGATGCGGAACGGGCAGGCGAAGCTGACCGTCACGCTGCCTGCCGGCGGTGGGGGGCGGGAAATCGAGCAGGTCGGCCGGCTGCTTGGGCGAATCGCTGCACCGCCGCTTCCGGCCCCCCTTCCCGCGCTCGTCGCGGCTCGGGAAGCAGACAGCGGACGGTGGATGGAGGCGGTCCGACAGGCGATCGCTTCGATTCGCGCCGGGGCGCTTGACAAAGTCGTGCTCGCCCGCGCCCGGCAGTTGACATTTGCCGGAACGATCGATGCTGGCTCCGTATTGGCCCGGCTTCGCGAGCAGCAGCCGTTTGCCTACTTGTTTGCCTTTGAACAAGACGGCCGCTGTTTAATCGGGGCATCGCCGGAGCAGCTCGTCCAAAAAGAGGGGGAGACGTGCCGTTCGATTTGCCTGGCGGGATCGGCGCGCCGCGGGGCGACGGTCGAAGAAGACGAACGGCTCGGCGCCTGGCTGCTTTCCGACCGGAAAAACCGCCAAGAACATCAATTTGTGGTGCGCATGATCAGCCGCTTGTTCGCCGAGGTGTGCGAGGCGGTCGAGATGCCGGACGGGCCGCAGCTTCTCAAGCTTCCTCATATTCAGCACTTATGCACGCCGGTTGTCGGCCGCGGCTGCCGGGAGCCGTCCGTGTTGCGTCTGGTGGAACGGATGCATCCGACGCCGGCGCTCGGCGGGACGCCGCGCGAACGAGCGATGGAAACGATTCGCGCCCTCGAGCCGCTCGAGCGCGGGTGGTACGCCGCTCCGATCGGCTGGGTGGACGCTTATGGTGACGGGGAATGGGCGGTCGCCATTCGGTCGGCTTTGCTTGCTGGCAGTCAAGCGTTCTTGTTTGCCGGCTGCGGCATCGTCGCCGACTCCGATCCGCAAAGCGAGTACGAGGAGACGAACGTGAAAATGGCGCCAATGTTATCGGCGTTAGGAGTGATGCACCATGACTGAGGCGTTGTCGTTGTATGTAGCCGCTTTTGTCGATGGGCTTGTGCAAGCCGGGGTGGCGGAGGCGGTCATCAGCCCCGGATCGCGCTCAACGCCGCTGGCGATGGCGATCGCCGGGCACCCCGCCCTCCGCTTTTCGATGCACATTGACGAGCGGTCAGCCGCCTTTTTCGCCCTTGGCATGGCGAAAGCGAAGCGGCGGCCGGTCGCATTGGTGTGCACCTCGGGCACGGCGGCGGCCAATTACTTGCCGGCGCTCGTCGAGGCCCACTATTCGCGCGTGCCGCTCGTCGTGCTGACGGCGGACCGGCCGCATGAACTGCGCGATGTCGGCGCGCCGCAGGCGATCGATCAGCTTCATTTATACGGCCGCTATGCAAAATGGTTTGTCGATTTGGCGCTGCCGGAAGAAGCGGAAGGGATGCTTCGCTATGCGCAGGCGATGGCGGCAAGGGCTGTTGGAGCGGCCGCTGCTGCGCCGGCCGGGCCGGTGCATGTCAATTTGCCGTTCCGCGAGCCGCTTGTTCCGGAAATTGACGATGGCGTCTGGGAGCGCGTGCAGGCGCTTAAAGGGGCGCCGCGTGTGGTGAACGGCCGGCCGACGGTTTCTGATGAAAGCGCGGCCGGCCTGTATAAAGAGCTCGCCGCGGCTCAACGCGGGCTGATCATCTGCGGGCCGCTCGACCGGCCCGGTTTCGCCGAGGCGGTCACCGCGCTCGCGCGGGCGCTCGATGTTCCGATTCTCGCCGATCCGCTGTCGCAGTTGCGCGCCGGCGCGCACGACAAAACGTATGTCATTGACAGCTATGACGCGATTTTAAAAGACGAGGCAATCGCGTCCAAGCTTGTGCCCGATGTCGTGCTCCGCTTCGGCGCCATGCCGGTGTCCAAGCCGCTGTTGTTATGGCTGAAGCGGCATCGCTCGATCCGCCAAATCGTCGTCGATGACGGCGGCTGGCGCGACCCGACGCTGTCGGCCGCCTGCATGGTGCAAAGCGACGAAACAGCGTTGTGCCGGCAGCTGTTGCGTGTGGCCGAACCGAAAGCGGCCTCAAGCCCCTGGTCGGCGGCATGGCGGGAAATGAACGACATCGCCCGCACCGTGTTGCGGCAGCACTTGCCAGAAACCGAATGGTTTGAAGGGAAGGTGTTCGTCGAGCTTGCCGAATTGTTGCCGCCGGACGCGTTGCTGTATATCGGCAACAGCATGCCAATCCGCGACGCCGATACGTTTTTCTGGTCGACGGACAAGCCGCTCCGCGTGCTTGCCAACCGCGGCGCCAACGGCATTGACGGCGTCGTCTCGAGCGCCTTGGGGGCCGGCGCCGCCGCGGGGCCGCTTGCGCTCGTGATCGGCGATTTGTCGTTTTACCACGATTTGAACGGGCTGCTGGCAGCGAAAATGCACGGATTGCAGGCGACGATTGTGCTGTTGAACAACAACGGCGGCGGCATTTTCTCCTTTTTGCCGCAGGCGCGTCATGAAGGGCCGTTTGAAACGCTGTTTGGCACGCCGACCGGTTTGTCGTTTTCCGATGCCGTTGGGATGTACGGCGGACGGCACGCAACGCCGCGTACGTGGGACGAATTTCGCCGTCAAGTGGCGGAATCGTTTGAAGCAGGCGGGCTTCATGTTGTCGAAGTGCGCACGTCGCGCGCGGAAAATGTCCAAATGCATCGTTTTTTGTGGGAACGTGTTTCCCAGGAAATCGCGAAATTTCTCGAACATAAAGGAATGGTTTGATGTGGAGCTGAATGGGGTTCGTTACCATGTGGAACAATATGGCGAAGGGGAGCCGCTTTTATTGTTGCACGGGTTTACCGGCAGCGCGGACACATGGCGGCCGCTCCACCCGTTTTGGCGGAGGTTCCGCCTGATTGCGGCGGACTTGCTTGGGCACGGGCGGACGGAAGCGCCAAAGGACGCCCGGCGGTATCGGATCGAACGCGCCGCCGCCGACTTGGCGGCGTTGCTTGATAAGCTTGGCGTCGAGAAAGCGAACGTGGTCGGCTACTCGATGGGCGGGCGGCTGGCGTTGACTTTCGCCATGTTGCATCCGCACCGCGTCCGCCGCCTTGTGCTGGAGAGCAGTTCGCCGGGGCTGCAGACGGATGCGGAGCGGCGCGCCCGGCGAGAGGCGGATGAGGCGCTTGCGCAGCGGATCGAGCAGGAAGGGGTGCGTGCGTTCGTCGACCATTGGGAGCGTCTTCCGCTTTTTTTCACGCAACAGGCGCTTCCGGCGTCTGTAAGGGCGGCGGTCCGCCGTGAGCGGCTTCGCCATACGGCTGAAGGGCTTGCCAACAGCTTGCGCGGGATGGGAACCGGCGTGCAGCCGTCTTGGTGGGAGCGGCTTAGGGAACTTGACATGCCCGTGCTTCTTGTTTGCGGGGAGCGTGATGAAAAGTTTTGCCGCATCGCCGCCCGCATGCATGAGCGGCTGCCCAACAGCAGGTTCGTCTGCGTTCCGGGAGCCGGACATGCAATTCACGTGGAACAGCCCGGTGTTTTTGCTACAATAGTAAGTGAATTCATGACAAAGGGGGAAGTGTAAATGCCGTTTGAATGGGTGAAGCAGTATGACTATGAGGACATTATTTACGAAACGTACAACGGCATCGCCAAAATTACGATCAACCGTCCGGAAGTACATAACGCGTTTCGGCCGAAAACGGTGAATGAGATGATCGACGCGTTCACAAAAGCGCGCGACGATTCGAATATCGGCGTCATCATTTTGACCGGCGCGGGCGGAAAAGCATTCTGCTCGGGCGGCGACCAAAAAGTGCGCGGCCATGGGGGATATGTCGGCGAGGACGAAATTCCGCGCCTCAATGTGCTCGATTTGCAACGGCTCATTCGCGTCATTCCGAAACCGGTCATCGCGATGGTCGCCGGCTATGCCATCGGCGGCGGCCATGTGCTCCACGTCGTCTGCGACTTGACGATTGCGGCCGACAACGCGATTTTCGGCCAAACGGGGCCAAAGGTCGGCAGTTTTGACGGCGGTTATGGTGCCGGCTATTTAGCGCGCATCGTCGGCCATAAAAAAGCGCGGGAAATTTGGTATTTGTGCCGCCAGTACAACGCCCAAGAAGCGCTCGAGATGGGGCTTGTGAACAAAGTCGTGCCGCTCGAGCAGCTGGAAGAAGAAACGGTCAAATGGGCGCAAGAAATTTTGGAGAAAAGCCCGACCGCCATTCGCTTCTTAAAAGCGGCGTTCAACGCCGATTCCGACGGCCTGGCCGGCATTCAGCAGCTTGCGGGCGATGCGACGCTTCTATTCTATACGACGGAAGAGGCGAAAGAAGGAATGCGGGCGTTCAAGGAAAAACGGAAGCCGGACTTCGGCCAGTTCCCGCGTTTCCCGTGAGAACGGACCAAGCAGCTTGATGCCGCATCAAGCTGCTTTTTCGCATCTCGCTGCCAGCGGGGCACATAAGGAAGGAACAACCTCGCCCCGGAACAGGATGTTTCCACAGCGGCGGGTGTTTTTTGGCGGGAGCGGCGGCGCCTTGTGCGATGGGCCGGCACGCCAAACGGCCGAAAGGAGGAGAACGCATGACCACAATGCCAAACTGGCTGAAGCAGCGGGCGTTTTTAACCCCGGAGCGGACGGCCGTTCGCGATCGAGAGCGGGCGAAAACGTTTGCTGAACTGTACGAAGCGTCGGCGTCATGGGCGCGCCGCCTCGCCGCAGCGGGCGTTCGGGAAGGCGACATCGTCGCCGTTTTGATGAAAAACCGCATCGAGATGATCGAGATCGTCCATGCCTTGTTTTTGCTCGGCGCCCGCGCCTTGCTGCAAAACGTGCGCCTCACGTCTTATGAGCTCGGCTGGCAGCTCGATGACAGCGGCGCGCGCTTTGTCATTGCCGATGAGGAACTGGCCGGGCGCCTTGGCGGCGACGGACGGGTGATGACGACGAGCGCGCTCGCCGCGCTTTCGGAAGCGGACGTTCTGCTCAAGGAAACGCTCGAGTTGGACGAGACGGCGACGATTATGTACACATCCGGAACGACCGGCACCCCGAAAGGCGTGCTGCAAACGTACGGCAACCACTGGTGGAGCGCGGTCGGCTCGGCGCTCAATCTCGGGTTGCACGAAGGCGACTGCTGGCTTGCGGCCGTGCCGCTGTTTCACATCAGCGGCCTGTCGATCGCCATGCGCAGTGTCATTTACGGCATGCCGATGTACATTCAGCCGTCATTTGACCCAAAGGAAGCGAACGCCTTGATTATGAACGGAACGGTGACGATCATGTCGGTGGTAGCCGCCATGCTGCAACGGATGGTGGCGGAGCTTGGGGAAGCGCGCTATCCGGATACGTTCCGCTGCATGCTGCTTGGCGGCGGGCCGGCGCCGCGCCCACTGCTTGAGACGTGCAAGGAAAAAGGCATTCCGGTGTACCAGACGTACGGGATGACGGAGACGTCATCGCAAATTGTGACGCTGGCGCCCGAATACAGCCTGACGAAACTCGGCTCCGCCGGCAAGCCGCTCTTTCCGGCCGAGCTATGCATTATGCAAGACGGAAAACAAGCTGCGCCGTATGAAGCTGGGGAAATTGTCGTCAAAGGACCGAACGTGACGAAAGGATACTTGCACCGCCCCGAGGCGACGGAACGGGCGATCCGCGGCGGCTGGTTTTACACCGGGGATATCGGCTATGTCGACGAAGACGGATTTTTGTATGTGCTCGACCGCCGCTCCGATCTCATTATTTCCGGCGGGGAAAACGTCTATCCGGCCGAAATCGAAGCGGTGCTGCTGTCGCACCCCGATGTCGAAGAAGCCGGCGTGACCGGCATCGACGATGACACATGGGGGCAAGTGCCGTGTGCCTTTGTAGTGCTGAAAAAAGGCGCCGCGGCTGATGAGCATGGGCTGAAGCAGTTTTGCCGCGAGCGGCTCGCCAAATACAAAGTGCCGGCGCGCATTTATTTCGTCGACGCGCTGCCGCGCAATGCGGCGCAAAAACTATTGCGCCGCGAATTGAAAACGTTGATTCCGGAAGCAGAAAAGCGAGCGTCCCGTCTTTAAGCAGGGCGCTCGCTTCGTCTGTTTGCCCGCCTTACACGTCATCATCCGTCCATCCGATCTCAGCCGCTCGATAAGCGACAAGCCGTTTCAAATCCGGCGGCAGCGTCTCGAACGAACCGAATTCGTACTCCCACAAATTGGCGAACGAGTCGATGCAACGCGGGGACGCCATCGGGCGAGTCCGCTTCAGTTCCTTTTGGAACGCTTGAATGAGACTGGCGCGCTTGTCCACCGTCATCCCCCTCTAACGATGCAAGCGCCGCCCGCAACGCCGGGCAGCGCTTTATTTGCTGAATCGTTACGCTTCATTGGAAGGAGTAAACGTTTTGCAGTCCGTTTCCGACGAATCAGACGCCATGTTTCCGGCATGGCTGACGACGTAAATCGCATCAGCGCTGCAACGGTTCCCTTCCGCCCAATAATGGCAGTTGCGCACTTCACACAAAACGTCTTTGGCCATGGATGGATCCCCCTTGTCGTGATGAAATCGCCGGCACTACTAGTTTGGCGGTTGCGGCGAAATTTATGAGCGAAGCTGCCGCAATTTTTAAATGAAAATATCTATCATTATCATTGACATAGAAAATCATTCTCAATTAAAATGAAAGCAGAGAGAACCGAAAGAGGAGGATGGCGCTATGGCATCGCTGCTTGTCGTTGGAGCTGACCACTTAGGCCATATTACGGATAAATTGGCGGATTCCGGGTTCCGCGAAATCATTCATGTGAGCGGCCGGAAAGTGAACATGGTGAAGCGCGGCATTCCGGAACATGTGGACGCTGTCTTGGTGATGACCGATTACATCAACCACAACTTGTCAAAAAAAGTAAAAGAGAAGGCGAAAAGCAAAGACAAGCCCATTTATTTTGTCAAGCGGTCGTGGAGCTCGATTCACGCTGTGCTCGAGCAGCTTGAAAAACATGCGTAAAACGGGGGGAGGCCATGTGAGCGCCGCATGTCACCACGCTTTGCCTGAGCGTCCTTGTGCGGTCGGCGCCTTTCTTCGACGCGTGGTCGAAGCGTATTGCCAAACCGCCCCTTCGCTACGCTCGCCGTTTTCGCTGCTGCACGCCATTGAGCGGCATCGTCCGCTTCTGCTTCGGGCCGCGTTCCCATCGCCGCTTCATTACGGCCTTGTGCTGGCGAAAGTGACGGACCATTTGCTCGAGTTTTTTGGGCCGGAGGAACGGGAGGAGACCCCGCTGTTGTTGGCTGGCGGGGAAGAACGGGAAGCGGCGCGGCTGTATATCGTCTACTGCGACCGGGTCCGCGTGCTGCTCTGGCGGGACGAAGAGGACGAAATCCGGCGCTGCAAGGAACAAGTGCCGCTTTTATGCCGGGAGGCGGTCGGATTTTGCCCGTGCGAATTGGAATGCTGCTTTTTATGGACGGTCGGCCGCCGCATCGAATGGATTTCTGCTTGAACGGATGCGGAGGGACAATGTATAATCATAAATTGAGAATGAAAATCGTTATTTTGATTGACGGCGGAAGCGAAGGAAGGGGAGCGCCTGTTTAACGGGAAAGGGAATTGCTTACGCTGCCATGGGGGCGAGTATTGTCCTATTTGTGAACTACCCGCCACCTACGCTTCGCTTGGAGGTGGGGCTTCAAGCGACTTGTGCGTGTTCGCCGAACGGTAAGCCACACACAAGAACCCTTTACGCTTCCCTTCGTTCCGAAGGTGTCCGTTCTAACAGATTTTATCCTATTCGTTGGCTAACGCCAACCGACATTCATCTCCCACTTTCATTTGACTTAGAAGTGGGGGACTTCTTTCGAAAAGATGTTAAAAAACCCCGCCCAAATGGCCAGGGCGGGGGCAGGGGATTAACGAAGCGCCTGTTCGATTGTTTTGATATTTTCTTTCATCAAGTCGAAGTAATCGCGTTGCTGCTTTCGGTTTTCATCGGTCAGCGATTCGAGATTGTGCAAATATAAAGCTTTGGCACCGATCTCGCGTTGAATGACTTCTGCGGTTTTCACCGGGATGTTCCGCTCGAAAAGAACGTAGCGGATATGGTGGTGTTTGGCGAGATCGACGAGCGCAACGAGTTCTTTTTGCGACGGCTCGTTCGTCGGCGATAGCCCGGAAACGCTCAGCTGGCGGAGGCCGTAGCGGTCTTCCCAATAGCCGTAGGCGGCGTGGGCGACGAGCATCTCTTTTTTGGGCGCTTTTTCGATGACGGAGCGGAACTGCCCGTCAAGGCGCTCGAGTTTGGCTTTTAACGCTGCAAAGTTTTGGTTGAACTGTTCCTTTTTTTCAGGGTTCAGTTCAACGAGCAAATCGCGGATGTTCTCGGCGACCGCAATCGAGCGGATCGGGTCGAGCCAGACGTGCGGGTCTTTGTCTCCATGGTCATGCTCATGTTCTTCCCCGTGTTCGTCTTGGTGCTCTTCCTCATGCCCCTCTTCGTGGTTTGATTCAAGCAATTCGATGCCGTTTGTGGCCGCAAGAAATTGGACATGCTCATTTTGTAATGTTTCCTTCAGCTTTTCGGCGAACGGCTCCATCCCGTGGCCGATGTAAAGGAACGCGTCCGCCCCGGCGATTTGCTCGATCGTTTTCGTCGTCGGTTCGAACGTATGGGCTTCCGCGCCCGGCGGATAAATGCTTTTCACCTCAACAAGATCGCCGCCGATCTTTTTCGTGAAGTCTTCCAACGGATAGACGGTCGTGTAAATCGTCAGGCGATCGTTTGACGTCCCGGTCTCGTTCTCCGGTTTCGATTGGCAACCATATAGCAAGGCGCTTGCCGTTAAAAGCAAGGATAGAAGGATGGGTGCAGCTCTCATGGTCGACTCCTTTCTGGAATGGGGATAGGCGTTTTTATTATATCGTAATCATTACGATTTGAAAATGATGAAGCACGGCCGGTTTCCCTGACCCTTGACCGAAAGTTTGTTCATCTGTTTTGCCTCCTTTATGTATGAAAATAGTAATCATTACGATTTAACATGATCCATCATACAAAAAAAGAAAGCCGAAGGCAAGAGGCTTTCGTTATGTTTTTCGTTTCGGACGCCGGGCCGGCTCGGGAACAGGGTCGAAGCCGCCCGGATGGAACGGGTGGCATTTCAAAATGCGCTTGACCGTCAGCCATCCCCCTTTGAGCGCGCCAAAGCGCCGAATCGCTTCGATGCCGTAGCTTGAACAGGTGGGGGAAAAGCGGCATGTCGGCGGTTTGAGCGGGGAGAGAAACCGCTGGTAAAAGCGGATGAGCATAATGAGCAGTTTGGCCAACCGAAACCATTCCTTTCTAGCTTGACTATCTTTAGCATAGGACAAATCATTCCGCCGTTCAAGAAAAAGGGATGCTTCGTGCCGCGCGGAAGCAAAGCAGGTGAAACACAGTTCGGCCTCCAACTGGATCAAGTTAGCCAGAAAAGTCCTATGGGCAGCAGTTTTTCCTCCGTCCGGGCACGAAACGGGCGTTTTCGCGGAAACGTTGCATGGGCAGCGTTTTGCCCTCCACCTAGGCATGAAAATGGTTCATCAAGGCGCATGCATTTTCGCGGAAAACGTTTCCCGCTTGGGGCTTGGGAACGGCCGGCTTGGCGCCGCCTTTTTGCGGCAGCCGCCGCAAACGGGACGGGCGGCAGGCAAAAAAGGTGCGGGACAGGCGCCGTTTTGGTTATGATAAAAACGAAAACAACTGACGAGGAGTGATGGGCATGCCTTCCCCTGTGGAAAGCTTTGAATTGGACCATTGCGCGGTCAAAGCGCCGTACGTTCGGCATTGCGGCGTTCACAAAGTCGGCAGCGACGGCGTCGTCAATAAGTTTGACATTCGCTTTTGCCAGCCGAACAAAGAAGCGATGGACCCGGCCGCGATTCATACGCTCGAACATTTGTTGGCGTATACGCTGCGCCGACATGCGGCGAAATATGATCATTTCGATATTATCGACATCTCGCCGATGGGCTGCCAAACTGGGTTTTATCTTGTCGTGAGCGGCTCGCCGACCGTGGACGAGATCATTGATTTGCTTGAAGAGGCGATGAAAGACGCTTTGAACGCGACCGAGGTGCCGGCGGCGACGGAGCGGCAATGCGGCCAGGCGAAGCTCCATGACTTAGAGGCGGCGAAAAACTTGATGCGCTTTTGGCTGGCGCAAGACAAAAACGAGCTGAAAAAGGTGTTTGGCTGACAAACAAGCCGGCCCCAAGCCGCTAGTGAGGCTGTTTCGGGCCGTCTTGTTGTTTGCCGTCTTGTTCCCCAGGAAGCGGGTCCACCGTATGCTCGTACTTGTACGCTTTCGAGGTGGTGACGACCGCCGCCGCCAAAATGACGGCCGCAATGATGAGACAAACGGCTAACGTCCAGTACATGATGACGCCTTCCTTTTTTTCTTTCCATTATAGCATACAAAAAGGCCAGCCACTCATATTTCCACCGCAATCGGGCAAGCTATCCATCGACACCGTTCGGTTGTTTCACGAGCGGACAAGTTGGGTAAGTGAACGATAGGGAGGAATGGACATGGCCAAACCGTTAACCGACATTGTGAACAAACAAATCGCCAACTGGACTGTTTTGTACGTGAAATTGCACAACTACCATTGGTACGTCACCGGCCCGCAGTTTTTCACGCTTCACGAAAAGTTTGAGCAGCTGTACAACGAAGCGGCCGGCCATATTGATGCGCTCGCTGAGCGGCTGCTGGCGTTGGGCGGAAAGCCGGTGGCGACGATGAAAGACTGCCTCGAGCAGGCGTCCGTCAAAGAAGCGACCGGGACGGAGACGGCCGAGCAGATGGTCGCCGCCATTGCCGGCGACTTTGAGACGATGACCGGCGAGCTGAAAGAAGGCATGCAGCTGGCGGATGAAGTGAACGATGAAACGACGGGGGATATGCTGCTTGGCATTCATCGCAGCTTGGAAAAACACGTCTGGATGTTGAAATCGTTCTTAGGACGATAAGAATAAGGAGGCTGTCCTCAGGCCGGGGGACGGCCTTTTGCTTCGTCCAAGGCGATCGAGCTGTTGAAAGATGAAATAAAATGAGCATAGTTTTCCCCGATTGCCCCACACTAAGCAAAAAGAGCAGAAGGAGTGAACGAAGGTGGCAGACGAACGGAAAAAGACGTATTACGTGTCGATGGCAACCGGGGAAATTTCCCAATTGAAAACCGCGTCGCCGTGGGACTTTCAAATCGAGGCGACTGATGAGGAAATCGCCCGCCTGCGCGAGTATTTCGACCAGAACTACTCGACCGACTGGCAGGCGTTTTGGCGCGCCCACGTGCCGTATATTCAATACCATTACGACCGGGAAAACGATGCGTACGACCGGACGATGGTCGACATTTACAAAATGATTTATGAGCTCGGCAACGACGAAGCGAAAGCACACATCCGCTCGATGGGCATTCTTCCGGACGAAAAAGAAGAGTAAACGCCGCGAGTCGAGCGGCGTTTTTCTGTATAATGGGGAGAGGAAAGGAGAGAGTCCGATGCATGAATTTCGCGATTATTACGGACATCGCGTTCGGCTGGCCTTTGCGGATCATCCGTTTTCCCCCTCCCCCGGGCATGTATGGGTCATTTGCCGCTATGGCGGGCGATGGCTGTTGACGGATCATCCGCGCCGCGGCCTTGAGTTTCCCGGCGGCAAGGTGGAAGAAGGGGAAACAGCGGCGGAAGCCGCGGCCCGCGAAGTGATGGAAGAAACGGGGGGAATCGTCGGCCGGCTTGAATACATCGGCCAATATAAAGTGGAGCCGGATATCGTGAAAAACATGTATTTTGCCGACATCGCTGCGCTCGTCGAGCGGGGGTCGTATTTGGAAACGAACGGCCCGGTGCTGCTTGAGGAGCTGCCGGATGACATCCGCGCCGATCAGCGTTTCAGCTATTTCATGAAAGATGACGTGCTTTCACTGGCGCTTGCCAAGTTGAAACAGCGCGGGCTGATCGATTGAAAAGGGGCGCTGATCGGCGGCTCCCGAAGATGGGCTTCCCAAAAGCGGCGGATGCCGGCTCATTGGGACGACAGGAATGAAACGAGACGCCCGGCAACATTCGGCGAGCGTCCCGCTAGCGGCGGTTTCCCCATTTTTTTTCGATCAAGGCGACAAGCTGATACATCCCTGTAGACAACAAGGCGACAATGAGCAGGCTCATCAACACAAGGGTGAAGTTGAACACTTGGAAGCCGTAAATGATTAAATACCCAAGCCCTTGCTTGGAGATGAGAAACTCGCCGGTGATGACGCCGACCCAAGCGAGGCCGACGTTCACTTTCAACGTCGAAATGATCGCCGGGAACGACGCCGGCAGCACCGCCTCTTGAAAGCATTGGTAGCGGGTGGCGCCGAACGTCCGCAGCACTTTCAAATAGTTCGGATCAACTTCTTGGAACGCCGAATAGACGACAATCGTTGTGATGATGACCGAAATGACGACGCCCATGGCGATAATCGACGTAAATCCCGGCCCAAGCGCGACGATCAAAATCGGCCCGAGGGCGACTTTCGGCATGGCGTTGAAGACGACCAAATATGGATCGAGCGTTTTCGCCAGGCGCGGAAACCACCAGAGGACCGCGCCGATGAGCGCCCCGCCGGCGGTGCCGATCAGAAAGCCGAGCAACGTTTCAAACAATGTCGCCCACGTGTGGACAAACAGCGAATGATCGCCGAGTTTTTCGCCAAACAGCTTGGCGATGGCGGAGGGCGAACTGAATAGGAGCGGATCGACCCAATGGAAGCGGCTCGCCGCTTCCCAGACGGCGAAAAAGGCGACAAGTAGCGCCGTCTGCCAAAGGCGGATCACTCGCCGCTCTTTGCGCAATGCGGCGAGGTATTCACGGTGCAGCGATTCGATGCGATCATGGAGCAGCTTCAAGGTCCTCCATCTCCTTCCAAATGGATTGGAACAATGGCGAAAACGCCGGATGCCGGCGGGCGGCAAGCGGCGGACGGCCGCGCAGTTCATCTGGGATGACAAACGTCCGCACAAGGCGGCCGGGGCGCGGCGAAAACAAGAAAATGCGGTCGCTCATGGCGATGGCTTCTTCGATGTCATGGGTGACGAGCACCGCTGTTTTTTCGTATTGTTTTAACGTCTTCCAAACGAGTTCTTCCAGTTTCAGCTTTGTTTGTTGATCGAGGGCGGAAAACGGTTCATCAAGCAAAAGCAGCTTCGGGTCGGTCGCCAACGTGCGCACGAGCGCCGCACGCTGGCGCATGCCGCCGGACAGCTGGCTCGGGTAATACGACTCGACGCCGCCAAGGCCGATCTCCGCCAGCAGAGCGAGCGCCCGTTCTTTGGTTTGAGCAGTTAGCGTTCTAGTCATTTTTAAGCCGAGAAGGATGTTTTCTTCGATTGTTTTCCATGGGAATAGGTAGTCTTGCTGAAGCATGTAGCCGACCGCGCGCCGCGCCGTCGGCGCGGCCATTCCGCTCGGCCAAATCGGTTGGCCTTCGATGTGGACCGCCCCTTCCGTCGGTTCAATCAGCCCAGCGATGATGGACAAAAGCGTCGTTTTGCCGCAGCCGCTTGGGCCGAGAAAGGAGACAAATTCTCCTTTCTCGACGGACAGCGACACATCAACAAGCGCGGTGACGGCGTTCGTTTTCGTCAAATACGTGTGCGAAAGGCGGTCGATCGAAAGAAACATTCCGTTCACCCGCTTTCATTGCGTGTTCATCGCGTTTTTGGCAAACGACGAATCGACAAGCGTGTTTAGATCGATGCGCTTCGGCAGCTCGCCGGCTTCGGCCATAATGGTTTGCAAGTTGTTCCATTCTTCTTCATCCAAAATCGGATCGGTCGCGTATGTGCCTTGGCTTTTGTATCGGTCGACGACTTGTTCAATCAAAGCCAAATCGGTGTCTTTGAAATACGGCTGGATGGCATTCGCCACCTCGGCGGCGCTGTGCGAGTCGACCCATTGCTGCGCCTTATAGATGGCTCTTGTGAATGTTTCAATCACGTCTTTATGCTCTTTCATATAGCTTTGTTTCGCCATGTACGATGTGTACGGGACGCGTCCGGACTCCATGCCGAACGAAGCGACGATATAGCCTTTTCCTTCTTGTTCGAAAAGGCTCGCCGTCGGCTCAAACAGCTGGACGAAATCGCCCGTCCCGCTCGCAAAGGCGTTGGCGATGTTGGCGAAATCGACGTTTTGGATCAGCTTCAAATCCCGATGCGGGTCAATGCCGTGCTTTTTCAGCACATATTCGCCGACCATCTGCGGCATGCCGCCTTTCCGTTGACCGAGGAACGTGCTTCCTTTCAACATCTCCCACGTAAAGTGGTCGATTTTTTTGCGGGAAACGAGAAACGTCCCGTCGGTTTGCGTGAGCTGCGCGAAATTGATGACGGGATCGTCCGTCCCTTGTGCATACACATAAATGGATGTTTCCGAACCGACCAACGCGATGTCCGCGCCCCCGGAAAGAAGCGTCGTCATCGTTTTGTCGCCGCCCCATGTCGTCGTCAGCTCGACATCGAGCCCCTCTTCCTTGAAGAACCCTTTCGCCAAGGCGACGTACTGCGGCGCGTAAAAAATCGAACGCGTCACTTCGGCGAGGCGCACAGTTTTAAGCGGTTTTTTTCCTTCGTCGGCGCCGTTGCTGCAGGCAGCGAGCGGCAAAAGGAGAAGAAGCGAACACAACCATGCGATCCATTTTTTCATGCGGCTTACCCCCTTTTCGTCCACGTGCGGTGAACATTGGTTTCACCTTATCGTATGCAGGAGGGAAAAAGGTGTGAATGCCTAGAAAAAATAGGCGGTCGGCCGAGAACAGGTGGCGGTCGGGCCGTTCCTCGCGCTCGAGGGCTTTTTCAAGTTGATGCTCTTCCAAGGGGCGGCATGCAAGAGCGGCGAGGCAGTCGGACATCTCCACTTGCCCTAATGAAAGAAGGCGTTGGGGGATGATGACGGGTGGTTCGCATCATCTAGTTTCGCGTAGGAAGGAGGCGGGCGTATGGACGGGGACATCATCGACCAATACCGGTTTCCGTCGCCGCACCCGGGCATCGAGGTGTTCGTTGTCACCTATATGTCCCAAGGGCTGAAGGTGAAAGGGTTTTTCGCGGTGCCGAAAGGAAACGGCGTGTACGACGGGTTTTTATATTTGCGCGGCGGGATCAAAAACGTCGGGCAGGTGCGAGTGCCGCGCCTCATCGAGTTCGCGTCGCGCGGATTTGCCGTCTTCGCCCCGCTTTACCGCGGCAACGGAGGCGGGGAAGGGAACGAAGATTTCGCCGGCGACGATCGCTATGACGCATTTGCCGGGTTTGAGCTTCTTCGCCGCCACCCGCTCGTCCACCCGGGGCGCGTCCATCTGTTCGGCTTCTCGCGCGGCGGGGCGATGGCGCTTCATGCCGCCCTTATGGCGGAAAAGGTCTGTTCAGTCGCAGTTTGGGGAGGGGTGACCGATATGGCGCTTACGTATCAAGAGAGGCCAGACTTGCGGCGGATGATGAAGCGCGTCATCGGCGGGACGCCGAACAAATGCCCGGAGCGCTATCGGCACCGCACGCCGCTCTACCATTTGGAGCGGCTCAAGGCCCCGGTGCTCATCATCCACGGCGGACGTGATGAGAACGTATCGATTGAGCACGCTTGGCGGCTGGAACGGCGGTTGAAGCAGCTCGGCAAACCGGTGACCGCATGGTACTTCCCCACGTTCACCCACTATTTTCCGCCGCCAGCCAACCGCAAGACGGTGCAAAGGCTTACACAATGGATGAAACAACAGCCGACGGTGTGATACGATACGAGTAGAAAGGCGGCGCGGCCGCCAACGAATCGATGGGCAGCCAAGGAGGTTGAAATCATATGGGCATGCCGATGGAAGTGCAGACGGTCATTGTGACCAAAGGGAAGGAACAGCGCGTTCAAGGAAATGTGTTTGTGCTGGAAAAAGACGGATACCGCTTGTATCCGCTCGACGTGCCGCTTGAAGTGCGCCGGACCGTACAAAGCGAAGCGAGCGGCATCGCGGTCGTGAAAAAGCTCGAGTGGGAAGACAACCGGACGACGGTGACGTACGAGCTCGTCAGCCTGTATTCGACGAATTGAATGCGGGAGACCGCGGAGCCGCACCGAATGGGGCGGCCGACTAAGCGGGGAATGGGAGCGCAAACGGAAGAACGGTTTGCGCTCCCTGTTTTGGAAGCGAGGGAAAACTAGGCCGCTTGCCCCGATTCCGGCCGTAACAGCGAAACGGATGAAAAAGTTCGGGGAAAAGCAGGAGTTGGGCCGGAAGAAAGCGAATAGGATGCAATGAATTTGATAACGCAAGGAGGGAAAACGTGGCCAAACAGCGAATCGATCACGACCGGTTGTTCAAGGAGCTGCTGTCGACGTTTTTCGAAGACTTTTTGCTTCTTTTCTTTCCTGACGTGTACGAGCACATCGACGTTCACCATCTCTCTTTCCTCTCCGAAGAGCTGTTCACCGACGTGACAGCCGGGGAGAAGCACCGCGTCGACTTGTTGGTCGAAACAAAGGTAAAAGGGGAAGACGGGCTCGTCATCGTTCACGTCGAACATCAAAGCTATAAGCAGCGGACGTTCCCCGAGCGAATGTTCCTCTACTTCAGCCGCTTGTTTCAAAAACACCGCCGCCGCATCCTCCCGATTGCCATCTTCAGCTACGACGAACGCCACGACGAACCTTCCTCATTGATGATTCAATTTCCATTTTTGACGGTTCTTGACTTCCGCTTTCTGACGGTGGAACTGCGCAAACTGCCGTGGCGCGAGTACATCCGCCGTGACAATCCGGTTGCCGCCGCCTTGTTAAGCAAAATGGGGTATAATGAAAGCGAGAAGGTGGAAGTGAAAAAGGAGTTTTTGCGCATGCTAGTCCGCCTCGAGCTCGATGAGGCGAAGCAGCGGCTGTTGTTTGGGTTTTTTGAAACGTATTTGCGGTTGTCCGAAGCGGAGGAAATCCAACTGCGAAACGAGGTGAGCCAAATGGAGACGAAGGAAGCGAAACAAGTGATGGAGCTCATCATCTCATACGAACAGCGGGGAATCGAGAAAGGCATTCAACAAGGAGTCAAACAAGGAATCGAACAAGGGTTGAAACAAGGAATAAAGCAAGGGATGAAGCAAGGGATGAAGCAAGGGATTGAACAGGGACGTCAAAAAGGGATCGAGGAAGGGAAAATCGACATCGCGAAGAAAATGTTGGCGAAAGGGTACGATGTCGACACGGTCCACGAGCTGACCGGGCTGCCGGCGGAAAAGATTGAACAGCTGAAGAAGTAAACCCGCCTTCGCATTGTCGTCGACCCCCAATCGTGCAAAAACCCCGGGGGATCGACGACAATCATTTTATGCGTTCGAACCTTACGGCCATCGAGGGTAAAGTCTATTGACAGAATTTGTCGGCGACGTTCATCGTCCCGATTGGCGTTTTGATTCTAATGTTGAAAAGGCAGGGGCGCAAACAATCCTTCGGTTTGCACTCTGCCATATGATTAAGCAAGACTGATTCCTTTGCTTTGTTCTGAAATAAAGTGATCATTTACAGAGGGAGCTCACAAAATAGTTCCCGTGATTTCTCCTTTTTGGTTCTCCTTATAACTCCAGATTTTTCGCTGACGATAACTGATCCAGCCGCTGATCAAAAAGCAGCAAACAGACAAATAAAATGAAAAACGAATCCCGTAAACATCGGCGATAAAGCTCATTAACAATGTGGAAATTCCGAATGTTACGGAACTAATGACTCCCTGCACGGAAAAAACATGAGGCAGAGCGTCCATCCGGGCATTTTTTTGCAGAATCGTCTGAAGGCAAATCACCTTCCATTGTTCGATGATCCCGTACAGGGCGGAATACAGAAGCGCCAGCGCACCGTGCGTCGTTGTGCCAAATAACAGTGTGACAATAGCGATACAAAACGGGCCAAACAATACAAAAAATTGCTGATTTTTTTCAACCGATTGACTAAACTTAACGCTTAACAATCCCCCTATCACCATGCCGCCAAAGAAAACAGAGTTAATATATCCCCACCATTCCTCTCCTACATGTAATTGTTCTTTCACATACATATAAAGGATGGCCGAAATCCAGACCCCATTTCCGATTCCTTCAAAAAATGACATGAAGCTAATCGATTTAGCGTGCACATTTCTCCACGTGTATTCCCATCCTAGACTGATCGAAAGGAGAAAGTTCTTTAGGCCTTTGCCTTGAGCCGTCTTCTTCTTTGTATGTTCTTGTATATGCAACAGAAACATGAGAATGCTTGAGACGACATAGAACAATAAGGTGATATTGATTAAAAGGAACGGCGACCCTACACTGACAATCAAACTCCCAATCGGCCATGCGCTAAGTTTGATGAATTGGTCTAACGTGTTTACAAAACTGTTGGCTTTCAAGATTTCCTCCTTGGAAACGATAAAAGGAACGAGGGAGTTTTTAATCGGATTATTGATCCCGTCTAAAAAAGCGATCAATGATACAAAAACGTAAACGATCGCAATGTGATGTTCCGCACCCCATTGCAAAAACAGCGAGAGAAAAAGCAGCAGAAATGTTTTACACAGTTGTCCGTAGGACAATAACGTTTTTAGTTTATATTTTTCGAAAAATATCGGTGCGACGATTCCACTAATAAATAACGACAATGTAACGAAAAAAGGGACTAAGGCGGCAGCCATGGCTTTCGATGTCAAATGATATAGGCAAGAGACAACGGAAACAATGTAGAACACATCTCCGAAATTCGCGAAAGATTGTCCGATCCAAAGGAAATGAAATGGTTTCTTTTTCATGACCTCAATCCTCTCTTTGATCATCGAAACGATTGGTAATGGAATCGTAAACACGAACCAAAAGCCAGCTCTTCAGTTTTTGATAAAACGAGCTTTTTGTCGCGCCCCTAAGCGAGGAGGCGAAAGAAAGCGGATGGATTTTCAACAATTTCCTAAAGGCGAATGGATATACTGAAGCAATGGAAGCCTCCCCCTTATTCTGTTTAGAGTCCATTTTTATTCCTATGGTGCTGGTTGAGCATCAGCGCTCAACTAGCACCACAGGTATAGAATAATTTTATTTTTTTGATTGTTTTAATTATACATTTTTTTGTTAAAATGGCAATGAATACAAATAGAAGGAGGTGTTATTCCATGAATAAAAAGCATGTCGAAAATATTAAACGTTATGTTGAACATTATTTAAAAAACCCGTGGTGCTAGATAAACTCAAGCAAGCATAAAAATAGCCCTTGCCTGCGGATCTCCTTAAAATGAAAGTGCGACCTACCATTCGAAAGGAGAATCCCCATGCAAGAGCACTTTCATTTTACTACAGATCGGGCCAAGATTCAAAAGCAATATGCATCCATTTTCTTTTTTGTTTCTGCCCAACTTTCATGCATTCAGGTGCATCTTCATCGTCGAAATCGCCATTTGGTCAAGCAAGAGGACGCTGTCATCATCGCCATTCATCTTTTAGGAAAGCTG
>NZ_PIJG01000025.1:0-40330 GCF_002809955.1 Geobacillus sp. Manikaran-105 | reverse complement strand
CTTTCTTGCATCGTTTTTTCTTACTCAAATGGTCCAATGGAAGGAATCAACAACAAAATAAAATTGATCAAAAGGCGAGGATATGGGTATCGAAATATCTAGCGTTTTACTTTGCGTGTCCGTCTAGAGACCTCTATCACATTTTAACGTAAAAATCAAGTACATCTTTTGGTGATGAACCAGTTGTTTTATTTTTTACAAAATTTTTTTACAAATGAATTGATTTCCATTCGATACTGTATTATTATAACCTATGGTTACTAACCTTAGTTTAGTAACCATAGGTTATTTTATTAAAGGAGAATGAAAAATGAAAGTAGTGAAACCTGCGACACAATCGAGGAAGCTAAAAAGGTGGCGGCCGAGCGCGGATGGATGACAGAAAACTGACGGAAAAGTGAAGGAAAAATGACAGAAAGATGGTTCATCACCACAACATGTACTTGACAAGCGGGGGATTTTCTTGAGCCGCCGTGTACGAAAAATCTGATTTACTGATTTTTCCTTATAAGTACAGAGAAGGCGTGTTCTGAAATAGTCAAGTACAACTTTCGGTGAAGAGCCTAAATTTTGCTGTTTTTCTTTACATTTCCAATTTATTCTGATAAAATTGTATTAGATTAAAAAAGAGAAATCCCATACAAGAGCGTCTTCATTTTACAACGGATCAAGCGGAAATTCAAAAGCAATATACGGCGATCTTGTTCTTGGTATCAGCGCAACTGTCTGGCGGCTCTAAATGTATTGTAGCGCTGAAATCGTCATTTGTTAAAGCAAGGAAATGGGTCATAATCGCCATTCATATTCTTGGAAAGTTGTTTTGTTTTACTTCGGAACGAGCAGGGTATCAGTATGTCATTGGAAACTTATTCACTAGGGAGATGTTCCCTGAACGCTCTCGATATAACTGTTGTTGTCGGTTGCTCCGTTTTTCCGTTAAATAGAGTTTTTCTAATAGATCCGTCACCAACTAGCGAGGCACGGACAACATCATGCCTATGCTGTTGTGGAGATCTTGTCCCTCTTGCGCTGTGTCATCACGTGAGGCGTTAATGTTCAACTAGCACCACGGATTTTCCTTATTTTTTTCAAGATGGCAGTATAGATGGGGCAGCTGCTTTTTTTCTGCAGGAGAGGGCTAGGATCATTCCGCGATGTAGGAGGAGAGCTTGATGGATAAACACCAACAAGCCATTATCACCGTTTCAGCCTATATTACGAATGACACGGGAGAGGTTTTGCTTGTTAAAAGCTATGACCGCTCCGATACGTGGGAAATGCCGGGTGGACAAGTTGAACCAGGCGAGCCGCTCGATCGGGCCGTTCATCGTGAGGTGCATGAAGAGACTGGCGTTGACATCCGTCTCATTGGGGTCAGCGGCGTGTATTACAATGAAACTAAAAATATCATAAACATTGTATTTAAAGCGACATATGTGAAAGGAAACGTTTCTCCCCAGCCTGAGGAAATTCAAAAGGCGAAGTTTGTGTTGATCGATGAGTCGAATATTGATGAATATGTGACATGGCCGCATTTGAAATCGCGGGTGCTCGATGCGATGAAAAGGGGATGCTCTGTTCCTTATGAAGCATGGGTCATGAATCCGTCGCGATTATCTGCAAGAGTGGGAAGGTGAAGTGCTGTAAATTCATAGTTGTCAAATGCTAAACGCTGCATTATTATAAAAATGTCCATATCCCATAACTGAATCCATTCGCAGCAAGGCGCCGAAACGGCTTAATAGGGAATCCGGTGGGAATCCGGAGCTGTCCCCGCAACTGTCAATGCGGACGAAATGAAATCGCCACTGTACGGACAGATGGCTTGCGCTGTTTTCCGTACGGGAAGGCTTCAGAGTAGGATGAAGCATGAGCCAGTAGACCTGCCTTGCTTGCCGCAGTTTCCGAATCTTCGGGGGGTGAGACGTGGAAACAGTCGTACAGGGCATTGTTGTGCCCATTGGCGGTCTGTTTCGTGCTCATTCCCCGTTCGGACGGAATGGGCTTTTTTGTTGTACATACATCATCGAAGGGGGAATGACGGATGAAACGTTGGACATGGCCGGCGGTGGTGGCGGTGTTCTTCCTTTTGGCCGCCGTGCTCGTCGGCTGCGGCGGGGCGAATGGCAGCACCGAGCCTGCGAAAAAAGAAGAACCGAAAACGGAACAAGCGGCGTTTCCGGTGACGGTGAAAGACGGGCTTGGCGAGGATGTCACGATCAAAGCGGAACCGAAAAAGATCGTCTCGCTCATCCCGAGCAATACGGAAATCGCCTATGCGTTGGGGTTGGGCGATAAGATCGTCGGCGTCAGCGATTTTGACAATTATCCGGAAGACGTCAAAACGAAAACGAAAATCGGCGGCATGGAATTCAACGTCGAGAAAATCATTTCGCTCAAACCGGATCTCGTCTTGGCCCACGCGTCAAGCGCCCATAACTCGCGCGATGGCCTCAAGCAATTGAAAGACGCCGGCATCACCGTGCTTGTCGTCAATGACGCGAAGTCGTTCGACGATGTGTATGCGTCCATCGAATTGATCGGCAAAGCGACCGGGACGACAGACAAAGCGAAGCAAGTGATTGATGAGATGAAAGAGAAGCTTGCGAAAATCAAAGAAAAAGCGAAACAAATCCCGGCGGACAAACAGGCCAATGTCTGGATTGAAGTGTCGCCGCCGCCGCAAATTTATACGGCCGGCAAAGGGACGTTTATGGATGAGATGCTTCAAGTGATTTCGGCGAAAAACGTCGCCGGCAGCTTGGAAGGCTGGCCGATGGTGACGGAAGAAAAAGCCGTGGCCTATAAGCCGGATGTCATCATCACGACATACGGCGGAGCGAAGCAAGTGTTGGCGCGCGCCGCTTGGAAAGACGTGCCGGCGGTGAAAAACAAGCGGGTGTATGACGTCAACACCGACTTAGTAAGCCGACCGGGTCCGCGCCTTGTCGAAGGGGTCGAGGAACTTGCCAAAGCCATTTACCCGGATGTGTTCAAGTAAAATGTGGATGTATATATTGGCCGTTACCGCGGCCGTGTTATCGCTTCTCGTAGGGATATCGACAGGATCGCTGTCGATTCCCTTTTCTTCTATTGTCCGCATTTTGGCGGCTGAATGGTTCGGAGCGGCGCTGCCTCGCCACATTCCGGCTGATTGGGTGCCGATCGTGATGGCGATCCGCTTGCCGCGCGTCGTGCTTGCGTTTTTGGTCGGGGCGTCATTGGCGCTGGCCGGGGCCGCGTTTCAAGGGCTGTTAAAAAATGCGCTCGCCGATCCGTACACGCTCGGCGTCTCGTCCGGCGCGTCGGTCGGGGCGGTGCTCGTCATCTTTCTCGGCTGGCAATGGCCGTTCTTTGGCACGTTCACGCTGCCGGTCGTGAGCATCTTGTTTGGCATGGCGACGCTTGCCGCCGTTTTGGCGTTCACTCGCGCTGTGGAGCGGCGCATGTCGGTTGAGACGATCATTTTAGCCGGCATTATCTTCGGCGCGTTTTTCAGCGCGTTCATTTCGCTCATGATCGCGTTGACCGGGGAAGAATTGCGGCAAATCATCTCATGGCTGATGGGGAGCGTGGCGATGCGCGGCTGGAAATACAGCGGGCTGTTGCTGCCGTTTTTTCTCGTTGGGGCCGCAGTGCTCATCGCCAACAGCCGCGAGTTGAACGCGTTTGCCTTTGGCGAGGCGGCGGCGCTTCATGTCGGCGTTGATGTTACGCGCCGAAAAGTCATCATTTTGACGGCAGCGGCGCTGCTCACCGGCGCGGCGGTGTCGGTGTCAGGGACGATCGGCTTTGTCGGGCTTGTCGTTCCGCATATGGTTCGGCTTGTGTGCGGGCCGAACTACCGAGTGCTGTTGCCGCTGTCGCTCTTGTACGGCGGTGCGTTTCTTGTGCTTGCCGATGTGGCGGCGCGGACGATCATTGAACCGCGCGAACTGCCGATCGGCGTTATTACGTCGCTGATCGGCGCTCCGCTGTTTGCCGTCTTGTTTTTCCGAAAAACGAAACGAAAGATGGGATGACGATGCTCGAGGTGCGGGCCGTATCGCATCGATACGGGCAGCAACAAGTGCTTGATGGTGTGACGTTTGCCGTGGAAAAAGGCGAAATATTCGGCATCTTAGGGCCGAATGGCAGCGGGAAAACGACTTTGATCAAACTCATCAGCAAAGAGCTGCCGCTAGCAAGCGGGGAGATCGTCATCGATGGCCGAAAGCTCTCGGCGCTGTCTGCGAAGCAATGGGCGCGGATGGCCGCCGTCTTGCCGCAGACAGCGGAGGCGGCGCCCGGCTATACGGTGAGGGAAACGGTGGCGCTCGGCCGCTATCCTCATCAGCGCGGCTTCTTTCCGACGTGGACGGAGGACGATGAAGCCGCCCTCCGAGACGCACTTGCGGCCGTCGGCCTGACGGGGAAAATCGATGAACCGCTCGAACGATTGAGCGGCGGCGAGCGGCAGCGCGCCTATTTGGCCCGCGCACTCGCCCAAGAGCCCAAGCTGCTCTTGCTCGATGAGCCGACGAACCATATGGATGTGAGCGGCCAAGTCCGGCTTTTGGACCGGCTCGCCGAAGCGGCGCACGCCCGCGGCTTGACGGTCGTCGCCGTTTTCCACGATATGAATGCGGCGAGCTTGTATTGCGATCGGGTGCTCGTGCTGAACAAAGGGAAAATAGCCGCGCTCGGCGCCCCTGCGGATGTCATGACGCCGGCGTTGCTTGAGGAAGTGTTTGCCGCGCCGATTGTGCGTCTGGCCCATCCGGCGTCGGCAACGCCGATGTTTTCGTTCATGCCGAACAAGAAGCAAGGGGAATCGCCGGTCGGCGGGCTGCGGCTTTCCTTTCTTGATGACGCCGCTGTGCTTACTGCGGCCGCGCCGCTTCGCGTCCTGTCCTCGGCATTGATCGGCGCCGGATTTCAATGGGCGACCCATTTTGTCAACCGCCATGTCGGGCTCGATTACGATTGCAGTGATGCGGAAGGAGACATGCGCCGCTATTTGGAGCAGCACGGGTTTCCGCCGGAACGAACGGTTGGCATGATGACGGCGGTTGATGTCCGGGATGCTGTTTGGCTTCAGAAAGAAGGGGAAGCGTTTTCGGTTGCGGTCATGGCGACCGCTGGCGTCGGCAATGCCGTCGATGCCGCTCGGGCGTGGCAGCATCAGCCGCTAGCGGCAAGACCGGGGACGATCAACATGGTGGTGGTCATTGACGGAGTGCTGACGGAAGCAGCGTTTGTCCAGGCGGTGATGACAGCGACAGAAGCGAAGGCAAAAGCGCTCGCCGACTGTTCGGTTTGCGACCCGGAAACCGGGACGCTTGCCACCGGTACGTCGACCGATTCGCTCGCTGTGGCGGCGACGCAAACCGGGCAGGTCTTTGCCTATGCCGGAACGGCGACGGAGCTTGGCCGGGCGCTCGGCCGGCTTGTGTATGAGGCAACAGTTGAGGCGCTTGGCCGCTGGGAGAAGCGGAGGAAACGGCGATGACCCATTTGGCCGCATTGACGTTGGCGCTGTTTCTCGATGCCCTCGTGGGCGATCCGCGCTGGCTGCCGCATCCGGTGCGCGGGATGGGAATGATGATTGCGTGGCTTGATCGCCGCTGGAATCAAGGAACAAAGCGGCGGACGAAAGGGGCGGCGGCCGTGGCGGTCGTGTTGGCCGCTGTTTACGGGATATCGGCGTTCATCGTTTATGTGGGCTACGCGCTGTCCGTATACGTAGGGGTGGCGATCGAGGCGGCCCTCATTTTCACCGCCATTGCGACGAAAAGCCTCGCTGAAGCGGCTGAGGACGTGCGCCGGCCGCTGGAAGCAGGCGATCTTCCTGCGGCGCGCCGCGCGCTGTCCATGATCGTCGGCCGCGACACCGAGCGGCTCGATGAAGCCGGCATCACCCGCGCCTGCGTGGAGACGGTGGCGGAAAACACGAGCGACGGCATCACCGCTCCGCTCTTTTATGCGGCCTTGGGCGGTGCGCCGCTCGCGTTATTGTACCGGGCGGTGAACACGTGTGATTCCATGATTGGCTACAAAAATGAGAAGTATCGCGAATTTGGCTGGGCGGCCGCGCGGCTGGACGATGCGCTCAACTACATTCCAGCGCGGCTGACGGCGCTTGTGATGGTGTTGGTCTTTGGCGGCCGCCGCTTTCGTTTGGCGCTGTCGATCTTATTTCGCGATGCCCGCCGCCACCCAAGCCCGAACAGCGGCTGGCTTGAGGCGGCGATGGCCGGGCTGCTTGGGGTGCAGCTCGGCGGAACGAATACATACGGCGGCGTGGTCTCGAGGAGGCCGACGCTCGGTGACCCGGCCGCCCCGCTTCGCGCCGCCCACATTCGCCAAGCGGTCCGCATCATGATTGGAACGGTGCTAGTGTTTACATTATTGCTATGGATTGGGGGGATAATCGTTGCGTTGGCCGGCGCATGGGGCGAATCCGCGCGCGTTGTATGAGCAATGCGGATTGGCCCCTCCAGACGAATACATTGATTTCAGCGTCAATACGAATCCGTACCGGCTGCCGCCGTCAGCTTGGCCGAGCGGTGAGGAGTGGATTCGCTGGGCCGGGGAGTATCCGGATTCGGAAGCGAAGGCGCTCAGGGAGCTCGTTGCCAAGCAGGAGCAGATTCGACCCGGACAAGTGCTGATGACGAACGGGGCGGCGGAGGCGATTTATTTGTTGGCCGCGCTATTTGCCGGTCGGCGCGTCGGCATCTTGGAGCCGACGTTTTCCGAGTATCGGCGCGCCTGTCTCGCTTATGGATGCGATGTGGAGGGATTCGCGGCCGATGAAGCGCGGGGCTTTTCTTATGACTTGGATGAAGCGACTGCCTGGGCAGGCAAGCAAGACATTATCTTTTTATGCCATCCGAATAATCCGACGGGGACGGTGATGGAGGAGGGGGAATTGAGATCACTGGTGGACGCGGCGCACACGGCTGGCACCTATGTAATCATCGATGAAGCATTTTATCCGTTTTGGCGCGGCGGGTTTACGGCGATGCGCTGGTTGGGACGCTATCCGCGCCTCATTGTGCTTCGATCGTTGACGAAAATCCATCACCTGGCCGGCGCGCGCCTTGGTTATGTCGCTGCCGACGAGGCGGTGATCGCTTCGCTGAAAACGCATCAGCCGCCATGGAGCACAAACGGCATCGCCCAACAATTGGCGCTTCGTTTCATGACGATGGAATCGTTTGTCAAGTGGACGAAAGAACGGATCGCCGCCGAGCGGGAGCGGGTGTTTCGGTCGCTGCCTGCCGGGCGGTATGACGTCTCGCCATCGGTCGTGAACTTTTATTTGTTGTGTCCGTGTTCAGGACGGACAGAGGAGCTGTTTTTTCATTTGTTGAAGGAAGGGGTTGTGCCGCGCCATACGATGAATTTCCCGGGGCTTGACGGCCGCTACATCCGGCTCGCCGTCAAAACGCAGGTGGAGAATGACCGGCTGCTTGAGGCGCTTGAGAGGTGGGATGGATGATCGTGTTTGTGAGCGGCGCGGTGCGCAGCGGCAAAAGTGAAGCGGCAGAGGTGTGCGCCATCCGGCTGGCCGCTGGCGAGACGCTTCATTATGTTGCCACCGCCCGGGCTGCCGATGCGGAAATGGAAGAGCGCATTCGCCGCCATCAAGAGCGGCGCATGGGGATGACGGCGCCTTGGGTGGTGTGGGAAGCGCCGGAAGGGCCTGATCAGTTGTTGGCTGCACTTCGTCCGCCTGATGTTGTCCTCCTCGACTGCTTGACTATGTGGTGGGCGAATGTGTTATTTGCCGGAGATGAATGGAAAACAGAGGAAGGAGCGTTCGCCGCTGCCCGTTGCCTGCTCGACCAAGTGCGGGCGTGGGCGGCGGCATGCCGCGCTGTTGTCATTGTGTCCAATGAGTTGTTTTCTGGCGGCGTGCCGAATGACCTCGGCACATTTCGCTACATGAAAATGCTCGGTTGGCTTCATCAACAGTTGGTCGCGGAAGCAGAAGCCGCCGCCGTGGTGGAATGCGGTCTTCTTCGCGTGAAGAAAGGACGGTGGCCGCAATGAAGCGGGCATGGAATGGCTGGCTGCTGGCGCTGCAGCTGTTTACGATCATTCCCATCCAGCGTTCGATTGAATGGAATGCCCCGCATGTCCGCTGGCTTGTGCGCACAATGCCGCTGGCTGGAGCGCTGCTCGGGACGCTGGCTGCCTTGGTGTACGGCGCCTGTACGGCGCTTTCGTTCGGTCCGCCTTCTTTTTTGGCTCTCCTTCTTCTTTGGCTTGGCATTTGGCTTGCCGGCGGGCTGCACGCCGACGGCTTTATGGACGTGAGCGATGCCTTTTTTTCGTACCGGGACGCCAAGCGGCGGCAAGAGATCATGGCCGATTCGCGCGTCGGCGCGTTCGCTGTGTTGTCGCTCATTTGTTTGTTATCGTTCCGCTGGCTGTTTTTGCATGAAGCGATCAAAGCGGGCATTTCCCCTGCCCTGTTTATTGCCATTCCACTGCTGTCGAGAGCCGGGGCTGTCTGGCTTCTTTCCGCCGGCAAGCTGGCCAAATCGACAGGAATGGCGGCCTCGCTTCGCGAATATAGTTCATGGCGCGATGCAGCATGGGCGCTGGGATTGGCATGCCTTGTGCTTTTGCTTCTTCCGGCGGCGGGCGTTCCGCCGGCGGCGGTTGTGGTGTTGGCTGCGGCGATGGCGCTTTGTTCCCTCGCGGCAAAGCCGTGGGCGGAAAAGCAGTTTGGCGGCGTGAGCGGCGATGTGCTCGGCGCGCTCATCGAAGGGGGAGAGACGGTGCTATGGGGCGTCCTTTGGCTGTTACGCTCATCCGTCATGGGATGACGGAACTGAATCGGCGCGATGCATATATCGGCTGGACGGACGCGCCGCTTTCGGCCGCGGAACATAGCAGGCTGCGCCGTTTGCGGGTCGAGTGGCCATATCCGGTCGACTGCATCGTGACAAGCGATCTTCGCCGTTGCTGGGAGACGGCGGCGCTGCTGTTTGGCAGCCGCGAGCCGGACTGGTGTACGAGCGGATGGCGCGAGCTTTTTTTTGGCGTCTGGGAAGGGAAAACGTTCGCCGAACTCGAAACGGATCTCGCGTACAACCGATGGCTCGAGTCGCCATTTTCGACGGCGCCGCCCGCCGGAGAAAGCTATGTTTCGTTTCAAGCGCGCATCAAACGGGCGCTCGCCGAGACGGTTGCGTTGGCTGAGCGGATGGGCGCCCGCCATGTGGCGATCGTCACCCACAGCGGTCCGATCCGTTTCGTGCTTGAACAATATGCGCCGGACGTTCGCCCGTTTTGGGAATGGAAGGTGCCGTTTTCCGGCGGGTATACGCTCGAATCAACGATCGAGCGCTGGAAAGGGGGAGAACGGTGCATTTCGTTGTCGGCGGTGCGTTCCAAGGAAAGCGAAAATGGGTGCGGGAACGGTACGGAATAAGCGACGGTGTTCATATCGTATGGCATGACGGCTATCAGGGACCATACGGGTGGCCGGATGGCGCCAAGACGGCGAAAACAGTTGTCTTGGATGGGCTCGAAGCCGCCATCCGCCGCCTTCCGGACCCAGAGGAATGGGAGCGGTTTTTCTGCGCTTGGAAGCAGTGGGAGGAAGGAGCGGCCGGCCGCACGGTTGTCTGGATCGGGACAGACGTAACGCAAGGCGTCGTTCCGACTGACCGGCAAGAACGGCGCTGGCGCGACGCCGTCGGCCTGTGCTATCAACGGCTTGCCGCCGTATGCCATCGCGTCGACCGGCTTTGGTGCGGGTTGGCGGAACGATTAAAATAAAGGGGAGAGGAATTATGAAATTGTATACGCGGACTGGAGACAAAGGAAAAACAAGCTTAATCGGCGGGCGCGTCGATAAAGATCATTTGCGCGTCGAGGCGTATGGGACGATCGATGAGGCGAACTCGTTCATCGGCTGGGCGCTGGCTCTGCTCGCTGACGATGAACGGTTTCACGATCTTTGCGCCGAATTGCAAAAAATTCAGCATGAACTGTTTGACTGCGGCGGCGACTTGGCCATCGTCAACGGCAAGCTGCCGTATAAAGCGACCGAGGAGATGGTCGCCTTTTTGGAGCAGCGCATTGACGCCTATGTCCAAGAGGCGCCGCCGCTTGAAAAGTTTATTTTGCCGGGAGGGTCGAAGGCGGCTGCCGCGCTTCATCTGGCGCGCACGGTGACGAGAAGGGCGGAGCGGTGCATCGTTTCGTTGCAAAAAGCGGAGCCGATCAACGACGTTGTTCTGAAATATATGAACCGCCTGTCCGACTATTTATTCGCTGCCGCCCGGGTTGTGAACGCCCGCTTAGGGGTGAAGGATGTCGAATATGAGCGGAGCGCCATTGTGTTCCGCGACAAGGAGGAGAAACAATGAACCGCCGCTTGGCTTGGACGGCCGTTTGTTTGGCGCTTTCGGCGATCGGATCGTTCATCAAGCTGCCGACGTTTGTCGGCAGCATCGCGTTAGACAGCGCTCCGGCGCTTGTCGCCGCCGGGGTTCTTGGCCCGCGCGCCGGAGCGGCGGTTGCAGGGCTGGGGCACCTTATTTCGGCGGTGGTCGGCGGGTGGCGGCTCGGCCCGTTCCATTGGCTTGTCGCATTGGAAATGGCCGGGCTTGGCGCCCTGTTCGCCGTGCTGCATCGGCGGGGATGGAAAATCGGCAGCGCTGTCGTCTTTTTCATCGGCAATGCGTTTTTGGCGCCGTTGCCGCTTGCCGTTTCGTTCGGCTGGCCGTTTGTGCTTGCCGTCATTCCGCCGCTTTCCGCCGCCGCTTTGGTCAACGTGTTGATCGCGCTGGCCGTTGCCCCGGCGGTTGCCCGTTTGATGGCGAAGGCGGGGGCGCCGCATGCGTGATGTGCTCTTCCTTCCATTGACCGAAGGCAGAGAGCTCGCCATTGCCGTCGACGGCTCGGCGGCGGTCGGGGACAAGCCGGGTGATACGGTGCATGCTCCGGCGGAGACGGTCGCATATTTTGCCGCCCGCGTCGCCTTGATGGAATTGCTGAGCGTCGGGGCGGAAGCAAACGCCGTCGTCTTGCAAAACTTTATGGGGGATGACCGATGGGAAGCGCTTTGCCGCGGCATTGAACGAGTCTGCCATGAACTTTCTCTTCGCCTTCCGGTCACCGGCAGCACGGAATCGAATTTTTCCACCGTCCAGTCGGCGCTTGGCGTGATGGCGGTCGGAACGGTGGCGGCCGAACGGAAGCGGATCGGCGTCACGCCGGAGGGAGCGAAGTTTGCCGTCATCGGCCGCCCGCTCGTCGGCCCGGCCGTGCTGGCGCATCCTCAATGGGTCGCGCCGCTTTCGCTGTTTGTTGAGCTTCTCGCCTCTCCGTCTGTTTATGAGCTCGTCCCGATCGGTTCCAAAGGCATTTACTACGAATGGATGCAACTGTCGGCCGCCAACGGCCGCCAAGGGCGGGCCTGCGCCTGCCCGCTGCCGCTCTTTGCCTCTGGTGGTCCGGCGACGTCGTTTTTGATCAGCTATGACCGGGCGGCAGAGGGCGCATTGCGGAAGCGAGCCGGCCGCCTCTTTTTTCCGCTCTTTGCCGAGCGATAGCCGGTTCGCTCGGCCTTCTTCCTTTTTCGTCCAAAAAAATGGTTCCCTTTTTGCATGAGACCCGTTATCATGAAGATAATGGAATGGTTCGGCTTTGGTCCATGGAAACGAATAGGGGGAGAGACACGATGGACCCCGTTTTTGAACAGTTGTACGAAAAATATCACGATGATTTGTTTAATTTTTTATATTACATGGTGCGAAATCGAGAGCATGCCGAAGATTTAGTGCAAGAAGTGTATGTGAAAGTGCTGCGTTCGTACAAACGGTTTAAAGGGCAATGTAGTGAAAAGACGTGGCTGCTGTCCATTGCGCGCCATGTGGCGATCGATTTTTTTCGCAAGCAAAAACGACGCCAGTGGGTGAAGACATCGGAGTGGAGCGAGGAGCAGCTCGGCGCTGACGAGCCGATGCCGGAGGAAATCGCGATTCAAAACGAGGAAATTCAACTCATGTACCGCTGCTTGGCGCGCTGCACGGTCGACCAACAGCTTGTGCTCGTCCTCCGATTCATCCAGTCGCTGTCGATTGCTGAAACGGCAGCCGCGCTCGGCTGGACGGAAAGCAAAGTGAAAACGACGCAGCACCGCGCGCTGAAGGCGCTGAAACAACATATGGAGGAAGAGGCCGAACGGGAGGAGTGGCGGCATGAAAAAATTTCCCTGGAATGAGCGATGCATCGAACATAGCTTTGAGCAGCTGCCCATGGTGAAAGACCGGCGCACAAAAGAAGATGTTTACGAACGGCTTCAGCGCACCCAGCGCAAGATGCGCTGGAGACGGCGTTGGCTTTCGGCGGCATCGATGGCCCTCTTTCTTGCGGTTGTTGCTGTCGGAATGAATGCGGCCGCTCCGGAGCGCGCGGAACAGCAGCAGCGATCCTCTACCGTCAAAACGCTAGGAGCCGAGAGCGCTCCCCCCCAAGTTGAGACGATAATGGCCGCTGATGCGACGCCGGCGCAGGAAGATGCCGGCGTCATGGTGGTCGGCTTGCCTGATGCGGCAAACGGCCGGGTGGTGCCAGTGGCGGTTCCGCTCAGCGGCCGATTGGCCCCCGAAGAGCGGTTCACGGCAGCGCTGCGCGTGCTTGGGCGCTCTCCGCTGCGGGCAGCGTCCGCTTGGTTTGATGGAGTGGTCATTCAGCCGGCCGCCGGGGGGAAGGGGGAATGGACGGTGCACGTCCCGGCTCAGCACCGCGTGTTTTCGGCCAGCCGCAAAGAGCAGAAGCTGTTTGTCGACGCCCTCGTCGAAACAGCGCGGCAAATGGGGGAGCGGCGCCTCCGCTTTTTCACCGGAGAGAAGGAAGGGCTTGAGTTGCCGGCGCTCGGAATGGTAAAAGCGACAAAAATCAAGGAGCGGCAGCGAATGTATTATAAAAACAGCGCTTCGTTCGGCTATACAGTGCTCGTTCCGGCGCCGGGCAGCGCCCGCACGTTTCCGGAGGCGCTGCAGCAGATGAAAACATCGACGATCCGCGGGCTCGAGCCGGCCATTCCGCCGGGAGTAAACGTGGAGCTGGCTGATATGGATGCGCGGCATGCGACGGTCCGGATTCAGCTGACCGCTCAGCCACATGAAGAGGACGCGGCGCGCATGGCGGAGGCTGTGCTGCTGACAGCGAAAGAGTTTGGCTTCCGTGAGGTGACGTTTGCGGCTGACGGGTTGTCGAACTTGGGCTCGTATCCGGTTGGAATGCGAATCCGCGTGCCGGCCGGGCCGAACGCTCTGTTGATGGCGGCCGGCTGGTAGCCGCCGCCGTTTGCGTCGTTTTGTTACGATCTTCACTTTGTTGTTCTATCGGAGATGATATTGGCATAAGACATATATGGCGCAAAGAAGGCAAGGAGGGGTGGCAGATGGATGATCTCATGACACGGCTCTTGGCGGTCGCCGGCGTCGCGGTATGCGTCGGGCTGTTGTTTCTCGTCGGCGCGAACGGATGATTGGGTGATGATTCGCCAAACGGTTGTCCTTTCTTGCGGTGATGCGTTATAATGAAAAAAACAGCAGGAGGGGAGAAACACTGTGCTGACTGATTATCACAACCATTTGGAGCGGGGGACGCTGACGCTCGATTATTTGCGCCAGTTCACCGATGAAGCCGCGAAAAAAGGCATTCAGCATTTTGGCATTTCCGAGCATGCGTATCATTTTTACCAAACGAAAAACATTTTGTCCAACCCGTGGGTGGAGGCGCGCCGGTGCTACGATATGGCCGACTATGTCCGCTTGTTCCACGAAGCGTGGGATGCCGGAATCGACGTGAAAATGTCGATTGAAATGGATTACACTCCCGGCAAACATGAGGAAATGGCTGCGTTTATCCGCTCGTACGAGTTTGACTATGTCATCGGTTCGATCCATTGGGTCGACGATTTCGGCATCGACTTAGTCGAGTTCCGCCGTGAATGGGAACGGCGCGATTTGTATGATACATATCGCAAATACTTTGACCAAGTCGTAACGCTCGCCGAGTCGAACTTATTTGATATTATCGGCCATTTGGATTTGGTGAAAATTTTTAAATACGTTCCGGAAGATGAAGAGTTTTTGCTTGAGCAATACGACCGGGCAACGACAGCGCTCGCCAATTCGAAGACGTGCGTCGAGATCAGCACGGCCGGGCTGCGCAAGCCGGTCGGCGAGCTGTATCCCGATCCGCGGCTGCTGCAAATGTGCTATGACAAAGGCATTCCGATCGTGTTGTCCTCGGACGCGCACGTGCCGGGCGATGTCGGCGCCGACTTTGACAAGGCGGTTGAACTCGCCCGCAGCGTCGGCTATACCGAACTCATGACGTTCTCGAAAGGCGAGCGGAAAGCGGTGCCGCTCGGCTGAACGGAACTGACAAAACACGAGGGTGTCCCAAAAGGATCGGGACACCCTTTCTTAGTATGTAGGCGTAAAACAATCATGAAGAAACGATGCATTGTGTTTGGTTTAAGGAAAAACAACCTTTTGGGTCATGATCATCGCCTTTTCGCAAGAGGGAACTATACGATGCGAATGGCTGCTGTGGGGCTTGCTCGAACGAAAAACGCAGGCTCCTTTCTGGGAAGGCCTGCGTTTTTTGTATGATCTGCCCGCAGAAGCGGGTGGTTACGCTTCGAGCCGCTTCACCGTTTCGATGTCATCAATTTGCGCCAACGCCTGCAATACCTCATCATCAACCGGTTTGTCAAGCGATAAGATCATCATCGCCTTGCCCCCCGCTTCTTGGCGGCCGACTTGCATGGTGGCGATGTTGACGTTATGCGCCCCGAGCACGTTCCCGACTTTCCCGATCATCCCCGGGCGGTCGTGGTGCTGAATGTAAAGGAGATGGCCTTCCGGCGCGAAATCGATCGTGACGCCGTCAAAATGGACGATGCGGTCGCCGTAGTTCGGCACATGCGTTCCTTTGATCGTAAACGTTTTGTTCTCGCCATGGACGGTGAGCGAAATGCAGTTTGCATAGCCGTGCGTCTCATCAGAGAATTTTTCGCCGTATGTGATACCGCGCTCTTTGGCGACCATGGCGGCGTTTACCTCATTGACGGTGGAAGCGACGCGCGGCCGCAGGAAGCCGGCAAGCAAGCTGCGAGTGATGTACGTCGTTTCCAAATCGGCGACCGTGCCGGCGTAGGTGACCGACAGCTCTTGAACCGGAATGTTCATAAACTGCGAAGCAATTAAACCGAGCTTTCGGCCTAAATGATAGAATGCTTGAATTTTCTCATAGACGTCTTTCGACAGCGCCGGCAGGTTGATCGATGATGTGACCGGCTGCCCTTCAAAAAAGTGGAGCAGCTCTTCCGCGACTTGGGTGGCGACGTTCAGTTGCGCTTCAACCGTCGACGCCCCTAAATGCGGCGTAACGATGACATTATCAAACGCCAGCAGCGGGTGGTCGCCCGGGGGCTCCTGTTCAAAGACGTCGAGAGCGACACCGGCGACATGGCCGCTTTCCAAAAACGGAATGAGCGCCTGCTCATCAATAATGCCGCCGCGAGCACAGTTGATTAAGTATACCCCTTTTTTCGTCTTCGCCAAATTTTCCGTGCCAAGCAAGCCTCTTGTTTCTTTCGTCAGCGGTGTATGAACGGTGATGATGTCGGCGACTGCCAGCACCTCATCAAGTGAATGGATGGAGACGCCGAGCTTCTCCGCCCGCTCTTTCGTCAAAAACGGGTCGTAGACGTGCACGGTCATGCCGAACGCCCGTGCCCGCTTTGCTACTTCTGATCCGATGCGGCCGAAGCCGATGATGCCCAATTTCTTGCCGAACAGCTCGTTGCCGACAAACGCCGAGCGGTTCCATTCCCGCGATTTGACAGAAATGTGCGCTTGCGGGATGCGGCGGACGAGCGCAGCCATCATGGCAAACGTATGCTCTGCGGCGGAAATCGTATTGCCGTTCGGCGCGTTAATGACGACAATGCCGCGTTTCGTCGCGGCGTCGACGTCAATGTTGTCGACGCCGACCCCGGCGCGGCCGACAATTTTCAGCTTCGGCATTTTCGCCAACAATTCTTCCGTCACTTTCGTTGCGCTGCGCACAAGCAAGGCGTCAAACGTGTGCAATTCGTCCTCCGCTTCGCTCACGTTTTTTTGAACGATGTCGATGTGCGCCGATGTGCGGAGCGGCGCCAAGCCTTCTTCGCTAATGGCGTCGGAAACGAGTACGCGAACCACAGCAGGTGCCCCTTTCTGTTTCGAAGATGTTAAATTTCTGATAATTTAACATAGCAAAGCGCTTTCTGTCAATGGAAAGCGAAGAAGTCATACCAATGACAGCGCTTTCTGTTTTGGGGAATGTTCGTGTTTCCAAAAGAAAACCGCCCATATCCAAAGATATAGGCGGGATTGTTCGGAAATAGCTGAGGTTCGCATTGGATGTACAACGTTTTAGGCGATTATTTTTTGTTTTGTTCGTTGTAGCGGGCGATGCACTCATCGATCAGTTTTGCCGCAGCTTCCGGCCCTTCCCATGTGCCGATTTCCGTCCGCTTGCCTTGCAAGTCTTTGTACCGTTCAAAGAAGTGGGCGATTTCTTTCAGCTTGTGCTGCGGCAGGTCTTCAATCGAGCGGACTTCATCAAAGCGCGGGTCTTCGACTGGCACGCCGATGAGCTTCGCGTCCTCCTCACCGCTGTCGACCATGTTCAAAAAGCCGATGACGCGCGTATCGATGACGCAGCCCGGGAATGTCGGATTCGTTGTGATGACCAAAATGTCAAGCGGGTCGCCATCGAGCGCCAGCGTATTTTGCAAGTAGCCGTACTCAGCCGGGTAAAACATCGGGGAGTACAAGACGCGGTCGAGTTTGAAAACGCCCCGCTCTTTGTCGAACTCGTATTTGTTTTGGCTGCCGGTTGGAATTTCGATAAACGCTTCGACAATTTTATTTTCGAATGCCACAACCCGTTCCTCCTTTTTTGGTTGTTATGTACGCATGAAAACTCGCCCGCCGGCGCCCAGGGCGGGCAAGACAATCTTATTGTAGCATGTTCCCTTGCGGCGCGCCACTTGTCAAATGGCATTTTTTCACGCTTTCGTCAAAAAACCCTCTTGCCGATTCGGCAAGAGGGGAGATTTCAGTCGAATTTATTTGGATCGCCGTCAAACGGCTCGTCAGCGACTTTGATCGACTCGGTCGGGCAGCCTTCAAACGCATCCATCATATCGTCGATTAAAATGTCCGGCACTTCGACAATCCCTTGGTTGTCGTCAAGCGTGACGTAGGCAATGCCGTCCTCGTCATAATCGTAAATGTCCGGAGCTGCCGCGCCGCATGCTCCGCAGGCAATACATGTTTCTTTATCGACAATCGTATACTTTGGCATAAAAATCGAACCTCCCCAATTTTTTGGAAACGGACGGGTCATCTCCGTGTTGCCTGCTCGGAAATGAACTTTTCACTTTTATAATAAGACCGTTCGCCCCGCTTTTCAACTAAAAAATTGCTCTCCTGTATTTTTACACATATGCCTCTTGTTTATTTTTGTTCCAAAATCGTTTTTTCATTGCAAACGGCTTGTGCGATTTTTGTTACAATAGAGGCGGGGAGGAATCAAAGATGCGGCACGGTTACGCCTCGTTTTTGCTTGCCCACTGCTTGCGCCGCCTAAACGGTGAACGGACGCTGGCAGCGGTGTACCATTTGTTGTCTGGAAAAAAATCAGCCCAGACGCTGCAAGACTGCAAATGGTTTCAACTTGCGCCGTTTTTCGGCACATGGAAAGACGTGACGATGGACCGATTGGAGGAGGCGGCCCTCGTGCTCGTTCGGAAGCAGCGGGCCGCGCCCGTCCATGACCGGACATATATATTGACGGAAAAAGGGCGGCATTGGCTCGATGAACAGGCGGCATCGTTCCCCCGCTATGTGAACGGCTGGCGCTACCATGAGGTCGAGCCGCTTTTTTGGCAGCGGCTGTCGCTCATTGGGCAGACGCTGTCCAACCTCTCCCATGGACAGCGTTTTATCCCCATTTGCCGCGACGAGCGGACGCTGTTATGGGTGAAGCAGTATTTGCTGGGCAAGGGATCGCGCCAAACGTTGGTGCGGGCGCTTTATGACGAGCTCATCCGGCTGCTTGCGGCTGTTTCTGAAGAAGCGGCGACGGTGTTTGCGCTCCGGCTGACAAGCGCCCGCCGCATCGGCTGGACGGCGGAGCAAATTGCCGCTTGGCTGCAAAAGGATGTGCTGTATGTGCAGTTTCAGTTTCGCAACGCGCTTCATTATATGATGGCTGAAGCCGAAGCCGGGCGCGCCCCGGTGATGGCCGAGCTGATGGCCGGGCTGGCGCCGGTGCAGCTGACACAATCGGCGCAAAAAACGTACGAATGGCTGCAAAAAGGAAAGACGATCGACGAAATCGCCGCCCTTCGGCGCTTGAAAAAAAGTACAATCGAGGATCATGTCGTCGAGTTGGCCGCCAATGTGCCCGATTTTTCGATCGCCCCGTTTGTCGCCGCTGAAAGGGCGGCGGCGATCCAGGCCGCGGCGCGGGCGCTCGGGACGCGCAAGCTGAAGCGTATTCGCGAGGCGCTTGGCGGAATAGCGAGTTATTTTGAAATTCGGCTCGTGTTGGCAAAGGAAGTGGGACGTTGGATGAATTAACGAAAACATTGCATGAGCGGTTCGGGCACGCGTCGTTTCGGCCCGGACAGCGCGATGTGATCGAAGACGTGCTCAGCGGGCGCGATGTGCTGGCGATGCTGCCGACTGGAAGCGGCAAATCGCTTTGCTATCAGCTGACGGCGTATTTCCTCCCGGGGAGCGTGCTCATTGTCTCGCCGCTCGTCTCCTTAATGGAAGATCAAGTCGAGCAGCTGCGCCGGCGCGGTGAAAAGCGCGTTGTCGCGTTCCATAGTTTGCTCGATGCGGAAGAAAAATGGCAAGCCCTCGCCTCGCTTCCAGATTTTCGCTTTATTTATGCCTCACCGGAAATGCTGCAATCTGAAACGTTTTTGGCGGCGCTCCGGCGCGCGCGTGTTTCGTTGTTTGTCGTCGATGAGGCGCATTGCATTTCACAGTGGGGTTATGATTTTCGCCCGGACTTTTTGAAGCTCGGAGCGGTCCGCCATGCGCTCGGTTCGCCGCCGTGTCTGGCGCTGACGGCGACGGCTACGCCGGAAGTGCAGGAGGACATCATCCGCACGCTCGGGATGGAGCGGACGCGCCGCCATATTTATTCCGTCGACCGCCCGAACATCGCCTTGGCGGTGGAACATTGCTTATCGGTTGAGGACAAAGCTGCGCGCTTGGCCGAATGCGCGAAACGGCTCCGAGGACCGGGGATCGTGTACTTTTCAAGCCGGCAGTGGGCTGAAGAAATGGCGCGCCGGCTGGCGCAAAACGGGGCGGGGCGGGTCGCCTATTACCACGCCGGCATGGATGGGGAACAACGGCTGCTTGTGCAGCAGCAGTTTTTATATGACGAGCTCGACATCGTTTGTTGCACAAGCGCGTTCGGCATGGGGGTGGACAAAGGAAACGTCCGTTTTGTGCTTCACTTTCATATGCCGGCCCAGCTTGAGGCGTATGTGCAGGAAATCGGGCGCGCCGGGCGTGACGGGGCGCCAAGCCTTGCGGTATTGTTTTACGCGGACGGCGACCGGGCGATCGCCCAGGCGGTCGCCGAAGCGGAGCTTCCCGACTCGGCTGCGCTCCGCGAGTGGTGCCGGCGGCTGCCGGAAGACGCCGTCGGCGGTGGATGGCGCGCTATGGTTGATGCCGGCGGATTTACGGACATACAAAAACGGCTGTTGGCGTACTTTTTAGAATGGGGACAAACAGCGGCGCCCGAACAGCTGACGGCCGCGGCGAAGGAGCGGCTGTATGAACGGATGGCCGCTGCCATCGAGGCGCGGCGGCGTTGGAAGCGAAAAAAATTGCGCGAAATGGAGGAATGGCTGCACGCCTCTTCATGCCGGCGCGCGGCGATTGTCCGCGCGTTCGGGGAGGAGCTATCGGACAAACCGGATGCTTGCTGCGACAACTGCGGCCTGGAGACGGACTGTTTCATGGCGGACGGCCGCCGTCCCGAGCCGGCGCCCGTCCGGCCTTGGCGCGAGGAGCTATGGCATATGTTTTTTGGCGGGAGGCGGCGCGATGAGGCGGCAAAGTGAACAAATCAAACAGATGACAGACCGCGAAGTGCTCATCCATCTTTATATCACGCAAGGGTTGCTGCTGCTTTTGGCCGGCGGCAGCTCGCTGTTTTTATTTGCTCGGGAGGAGTGGCGTCGGCTTTGGCAGTTTGAGCTGCGCGATGTGCTCGTGTACGGAGCCGGCGGGGCGGCGTTCGTGCTCGCTGCCGAGTTTTTGGCGATGCGCTATTTGCCGGACGATTGGTATGATGACGGCGGCGTCAATGAAAAAATATTCCGCGGCCGCTCGATTCCGCATCTCTTTTTTTTATGTGCGCTCATTGCGGTGACGGAAGAATGGCTGTTTCGCGGCATTGTGCAGACGCATTGGGGGCTCTGGGCGGCAAGCGCCATTTTTGCCGTGCTGCACGTCCGGTATTTGGAAAAATGGTTTTTGTTTATGGTCGTCGTGTTGCTCAGTCTCTTTCTCGGCGTCCTTTACGAGCAGACTGACAGCTTATGGGCCGCCATCACCGCTCACTTTTTGATCGATTTTGTGCTTGCCTTACATGTTCGGTTCAAACGGGGGGCAGAGGAAGAAAGGGAGTGAAGCGATGGAAGAGGCATCGGGGCGCCTGGCGCGGAAAAAACGCCCGGCGTCAAGCGCGGGGGCGCCGCCATCGCGCCTAAAACGGCGGCGGCAAAAAGAGGAGCAAAAACGAAAATACATTCCCGTCCGTTTGCTCGCGTTTTTGTTTTTAACGCTGCCGGCTGCGGTGACGGCTGTTTACTATGCCCAGTCAAAGCCTGGAACGGTCACAGTCGTCCGCCATGAAGAAAGCGGCAGCCGGGAGACGGTGCGCATTATTCAAGAAGATGGCGCGAAGGCGGAACAAACATCAGAGCCGAAGCGCGCCGCGGGTGACGGGGCAAAAAGCGAATCCGACGCGCAGACCATCACCCATGTGGTGGCGGCGAACGAAACGCTCTATAGCATTGCGATGAAATATTACGGCACGCCTGCCGCCATGGAGATCATCAAAAAAGAAAACGGCTTGTCAACGAGCCGGCTCGAGCCGGGGCAAACGCTGCGCATTCCGTTCCCCGCTCAGACGGAATAAGCGGTTGCGCCCGCCGGCCGAAAAAATGGCCGCGCGCGTTCCCCTTTGTTCTAATCTGTCTGTTGCCCGCATATGATGGACAATAGAATACGGACAAGGGGGAGAGCGCCATGACCCGGTTTCCGGATGAATTTTCCCTCGATGAAGTGACAAAAGAAATGTTGCTTGCCGTCATTGAAAAAAAGAAAAAATGGGAGCGGCTTGAAAAGCGGTCGACGCTTTTGCAGGCGGCCGCGTTGGCCGGCTTGGCCGCGTTCCTTCTTTATATCATTGCCAACGCTGCAGCGATCACGGCGTGGAGCGAACGATTCGCCTGGTTTTTTGCCGCCCCGGCCCACATTTTCATCTTGCTCCTGTTATGTACGGTGTATTGGCTGGCTGTTTATTATAAAGGAAAAAGTGAAAAGGCGGAAGACGACTTTCATGCCCTCCGTTGCGAAATTATCCAGAAAAGCATCGATTTATGGAAAAATGAAGAACAATGGAATGGGCGTCACCGGTTGTTTGAATGGCTGAAGCGGGAGTACGACATCAACCTATATTATGAAAACAGCTGAATGGGGGCCCATCCAGCTGTGCTTTGTTTAGAATATTTTTTTCTGGTTGCGCTCTTCTTTCAAAATTTCCACTGCTTCGCGGAATCGCTGCGCATGAATGATTTCCCGCTCGCGCAAAAAGCGGAGCCCATCGTTTAAATCCGGATCGTCGCTCATGTTGATGATCCATTGGTAGGTGGCGCGCGCTTTCTCTTCAGCGGCGATGTCTTCGTACAAGTCGGTGATGGGGTCGCCTTTTGCTTGAATATACGTCGCCGTAAACGGGTTGCCGGCGGCGTTATGGTAAAAGAGGGCGCGCTCATGATCGACGTAATGAGGCTCAAGGCCGGCTTCTTTCAGCTGCTCCGGCGTCGCGTCTTTCGTCAGTTTGTACACCATTGTCGCGATCATTTCCAAATGAGCGAGTTCTTCGGTGCCGATGTCGTTAAGCAGCCCGATCACTTTCGGGGGCAGCGTATAACGCTGGTTTAGGTAACGGAGCGCCGCCGCCAGCTCTCCGTCCGCCCCGCCGTACTGTTCGATTAAATACTTCGCCAATCGCGGGTTGCACGTGCTGACGCGAACCGGGTATTGCAGTTTTTTTTCATAAATCCACATGATCCGTTCCTCCTTGCGTTCGTGATGAATCAGCTACACTTGCCAAGGCCAAGGCGCGTCGTCCCAGTTCCACGGGTAGTTCGAATAGCTATGGCCGAACTGCTCAAGCGGGCCATAGGCGGCTTCAAACTGTTTTTTCAGCTGCTTCCGCTTTTGCGCGAGCTGGTTAAACTGTTGAATGGCTTGATAATCGTTCGGGTGGGTGTCCAAATAAAGCGTCAGCTCGACGAGGGCAAAATCGACGGCTTGCAGCTCCTCAAGCTGCTCGTAATACTCCTTGGGCATTTGTTTCATGAACCATCACCTTTTCCCTTCGTTTCGTAAGGGCTGTAGTAAGGATCGTAAAACACTTGCCAGAGCGTTCCTTTCATCAACGCCTCGCGCAGCGGAAACTGCGGCAAATTCGGCGGTTGGAAGCCGACATACAAGTTGGGCGCGGTGACGTACGTTTTGAGGCGGATCGGCGGGCACGGGTCAAACGGGCTGATGTACGGCTCATATTGTTTGCGCGTCGTAAACATAAAACCCCCCCTTTTTTGGCAAAGTTCAGTCTATATGTATGATGGAGCCATGTCGTTCATGCCTGTTTGCCATGACGAATAATGAGGATCGGGCTAAGGAGGAAACCATGGGCCGTCTATCGATGACCGCCATGGCCGCTGTTTTGTGCACGTATTTGTTTTTTCGCTGGCTGCCGCCGCTCGGGCCGTTCTCGCTGGAGCGGTTTTTGACCGATTTGCTGTTTGCCCCGCTGCGGACATGGCTTGCGCTCGTTTGCTTTTGGTTCGGGACGGCTGCCAACGGGGCGCTCATCCGCGCGGCAGTCGGCGGGACGGTGCGCCTGTTGTCCGGCCGGCGGTTTCGTGTCGGGGAATGGGTGGCTAGTTTGGCGGCGCTCGGCCATTTTTATTGGGCGTTTCGGTTTCATTGGCCGCTGGCGGCGCTTTTTTTCGTTTTTTCCTTTTTTTATGGTATGATGACGATGAGAGACCGCCGGTTGACCAAAGATGATCGGCTTTAGCAGGAGGAAGTATGATCATCGGGGGAATGATCACGAGTTTTCTTGTTTTGCTTGGTTATATGTGGAAAGAAGCGCACAGCAACCGGGTTCGTCACGTGATCCTGTCGTTTCCTCATTTTCTCGATCATTGGCCGCCGCTTACGATTTTTTTTATTTCTGATATTCATCGGCGGATCGTTTCGTCACGCATGCTTGAGGAAGTAAGGGGAAAAGCGGATCTTGTCGTGATTGGCGGGGATTTGGCCGAAAGAGGGGTGCCCGAAGCGCGCGTCCGTGAAAATGTGCGTCGGTTGCGCGAGGTCGCTCCTGTTTATTTTGTTTGGGGAAACAATGATGACGAAGTCGACTACGATCTTCAATCAGTGTTTGAGGAAGAGCGCGTCCACGTGCTCAAAAACAAAGCGAAAGTATGGGAGCACGGCGGTGTGCCGGTCGCGCTCATCGGCGTCGGCGACGTAAGCCGAAAGGAGGCGGATATCGACCGGGCGCTCGAACACGTTCCGCCTCAATCATTTCGTATATTAGCCTGCCATAACCCAGCGATCATCGCTCGCCTAAGAGAGGAGCAGCACATTTCACTCGTGCTGAGCGGCCATACGCATGGAGGGCAAATTCGCTTCTTTTCCATTGGGTTGTATGAAAAAGGAGGGCTCAAATGGCAGGGCAGCACGGCGGTGTTGACGAGTAACGGCTACGGGACGACCGGGGTGCCGCTTCGCCTCGGAGCGCCGGCAGAGACTCATCTCATCACGATTGTGCCCGAAAAACCGACACCCGAGAAAAAATGCTTGTCTAAAACCGGGAAAACGATGTAAACTCATTAATAACAATAAACGAACCAATTGCCGATTGCGTCATACAATAACGGTAAGAGATGGCTCTGTAGGTAAGGAGGGGTGCCGATGCGTCTTGAGCGCTTGACCCACAACAAAATTAAAATTTTCTTGACGTTTGACGATTTGCTGGACCGCGGGTTGACGAAAGACGATTTGTGGAAGGACACGTTTAAAGTCCATCAGCTGTTCCGCGATATGATCGAGGAAGCGAGCGAAGAGCTCGGCTTTGAGGTGAACGGATCGATCGCGGTCGAAGTCTACTCTTTACCGGCACAGGGCATGGTCGTTATCGTCACGAATGAAGGCGACTACGACGACATCGAAGAAGAATTCGCCGACGATTACATTGAGATGCAAGTAACGCTCGATGAGAGCGATGACATATTTTACGAATTCCAATCGTTCGAAGATGTCATCCAGCTCGCTCATCGCCTGCATGCGGTCGGCTGCCTCGACGGCACGCTTTATTCGTACCAAGGCCGCTTTTACTTGCACGTCGCCGAGGAACCGCCGATTCCGCTCGACAACTTTGTCGCCTTGCTGGCCGAGTTCGGCAACCCGGCCACGATAACGATACACCGTGTGCAAGAATATGGGAAACAGTTGATCGAACGGCGCGCCATTGCGCAGCTCGTTCACTATTTTCGGGCCAACTAGGGCGCAGCCAAGACTCCTTTATATGGACAAGGAGTCTATTTTTTCGCGCGAAAGGCTTCCATAAAGCGGTTCGCGCGTTTCATCATTTTTCCTTTGCAGACGCCGACAGAAGGTGTATACTATGACATGGAAGGCGACAAACTATTATAGCGAGCTTATAGGAGGTTTACGTATGGCAGCCGATAAGCATACGGAAGAGAAGGGGCAACAATACGACGTGCTGGCGTCGACACAAATTGTTATACATAGAGCGTTGGAAAAGCTCGGCTATCCGGAAGAGGTGTATGAGCTCTTGAAAGAGCCGATCCGCGTGCTGACGGTTCGCATTCCGGTGCGCATGGATGACGGATCGGTGAAAATTTTTACCGGCTACCGGGCGCAGCATAACGATGCCGTCGGTCCGACGAAAGGCGGGGTGCGCTTCCATCCAGACGTCACCGAGCGCGAAGTGAAAGCGCTGTCGATTTGGATGAGCTTAAAGTGCGGCATCGTCGACTTGCCGTATGGCGGCGGCAAAGGCGGGATCGTCTGCGACCCGCGCACGATGTCGTTCCGCGAACTGGAGCGTTTAAGCCGCGGCTACGTGCGCGCTATCAGCCAAATCGTAGGGCCGACAAAAGACATTCCGGCGCCGGATGTGTTTACAAACTCGCAAATTATGGCGTGGATGATGGATGAGTACAGCCGCATCCGCGAGTTCGATTCGCCGGGCTTCATCACCGGGAAACCGCTTGTCCTCGGCGGTTCGCACGGCCGGGAAACGGCGACGGCCAAAGGAGTGACGATTTGCATTCGTGAAGCGGCGAAAAAACGCGGTCTGTCGCTCGAAGGCGCGCGCGTCGTCGTCCAAGGGTTCGGCAACGCCGGCAGCTATTTGGCCAAATTTATGCACGACGCCGGAGCGAAAGTCGTCGGCATTTCTGATGTGTACGGCGCGCTGTACGATCCGAACGGCCTTGACATCGACTATTTGCTCGAACGTCGCGACAGCTTTGGCACGGTGACGAAGTTGTTTAAAAATACGATTTCGAACAAAGAGCTTCTTGAGCTCGATTGCGATATTTTAGTGCCGGCGGCCATCGAAAACCAAATTACGGCTGAAAACGCCCCGCGCATTAAGGCGAGCATCGTCGTCGAGGCGGCGAACGGGCCGACGACGCTCGAGGCGACGGAAATTTTGACGCAACGCGGCATTTTGCTCGTCCCGGACGTGCTGGCGAGCGCCGGCGGCGTGACGGTGTCGTACTTCGAATGGGTGCAAAACAACCAAGGGTACTATTGGACGGAAGAAGAAGTGGAACAGCGGCTTGAAAAAGTGATGGTCAAAGCGTTCAACAACGTGTATGAAATGGCGCAGACGCGCCGCGTCGACATGCGCCTTGCCGCTTACATGGTCGGCGTTCGCAAAATGGCGGAAGCGTGCCGATTCCGCGGCTGGGTGTGAGGCGAGCAAGCAAGTGATGTTTGCAAGCTTTCACGAAATCCCCTATCATAAGATAGGGGATTTTTTGCTTCGTGCGAGGTGACAAAAACATGAGGAAAGAAACAATCATCATCGTCGGCGGCGGACCGTGCGGGCTGGCGGCGGCGATTGCCTTGCAAGACGCCGGGTTTTCGCCGCTTGTAATTGAAAAAGGGAACATCGTCCATTCGATTTATCGGTTTCCGACGCATCAGACGTTTTTCAGTACGAGCGACCGGCTCGAGATCGGCGGAGTGCCGTTTATCACGGAAAATCGGAAGCCGACGAGAAACCAAGCGCTTGCGTATTACCGTGAAGTCGTTGTCCGCAAACAGCTTCGCATCAATACGTTCGAAGAAGTGAAAGCCATTAAGCGCCAGGAAGACGGGACGTTTCTCGTTGAAAGCTCAAAAGCGCTATATCAGGCCCGATACGTGGTCGTGGCCACCGGCTATTACGACCATCCGAACTATATGAACGTGCCGGGAGAAGAGCTGCCGAAAGTGATGCATTACTTTAAAGAAGCGCATCCGTACTTCAACACGGACTGTGTTGTCATCGGCGGCAAAAACTCGAGCGTCGATGCGGCGATGGAGCTCGTCAAAGCCGGGGCGCGCGTGACGGTTCTCTACCGGGGCGGGGAATATTCCAAAAGCATTAAGCCGTGGATTTTGCCGGAATTTGACGCCCTTGTGAAAAAAGGCGTCATTCGCATGGAATTTCATGCCCATGTGAAAGAGATCACGGAAGATGCGGTCATTTACGAAGTGAACGGGGAGACGAAAACGATCAAAAATGATTTCGTGTTCGCTATGACCGGCTACCATCCGGACCATCGCTTTTTAATGAACATCGGCGTCGGCGTCGATCCGGACAGCGGCCGGCCGCACTACGACCCGGAAACGATGGAAACGAACGTCCCAGGGGTGTTTATCGCCGGGGTGATTGCGGCCGGCAATAATGCGAACGAAATTTTTATCGAAAACGGCCGTTTCCATGGGGACGCTATCGCCGCCTGCATCGCCCGGCGCGAGCGGGAAGCGGCGGCCCGAAAGCCGCTATACTTGCATCCGCACGGCGGAAACGGGCGCTGTGATGGAAAACGGGAAAGTGAGGGTGACGAATGTGGCTGAACGGAAAGTTGTGCTGCTGACGACTGGCGGCACGATTGCCAGCAAACGAAATGAGCGCTCCGGCCGCCTAAAGGCCGGGGCATTGAGCGGCGAAGAGCTCGCTTCGCTCTGCCATTTGCCAAAGGAAATTGAAGTGGTGGTTGAGAGCGTGTTTCAGCTCCCGAGCATGCATTTGACGTTTTCGCATTGGCTTGAATTGAAAAGGCGGATTGAGGCGCATTTCGCCGATCCGTCTGTGGATGGCATCGTCGTCACCCACGGGACGGACGCGCTCGAGGAAACAGCGTATTTTCTTGATTTGACCATTGACGATCCGCGGACGATCGTCGTCACCGGCTCGCAGCGGGCGCCGTTTGATTTAGGGAGCGATGTGTATATCAACATCCGCCATGCCATTTATGCCGCGTGCGCTGAAACGCTGCGCGGGGCGGGGACGGTTGTCGTATTCAACGAGCGCATTTTTGCTGCGAAATATGTGAAAAAGGAGCATGCTTCCAACATTCAAGGGTTCAACGCATTCGGGTTCGGCTATTTGGGCATTATCGACAACGATGAAGTGCACGTGTACCAAAAGCCGATCCGGCGCGAGCATTTCCGGCTCGTGCATCCGCTTCCGCCTGTCGACATTGTGAAATGTTACGTGGAGGCGGACGGCAAGTTTATTAAAGCGGCCCGGGAAAGCGGCGTCGCCGGAATCGTGCTTGAAGGAGTCGGCCGCGGGCAAGTGGCGCCGAACATGGTGGATGAAATCGTCAAGGCCGTCAACGACGGGATTAAGGTCGTGGTGACGACGAGCGCTGAGGAGGGGGCGGTGTATACAACGTACGATTACGTGGGAAGCGCCTATGATTTGCATAAAAAAGGGGTCATTCTCGGCAGCGACTATGACGCGAAAAAAGCGCGCATCAAGCTCGCCGTCGCTCTCGCCGCCGGCGCCGCCGTTGACGGCTTGTTCGCCTATTAGGTCGGCGGGCCGCTTGGCAATTTCGTCTTTTTCATCGCTCTGTTTCGTGGTACGATAGAGATAAACCGACAAAGAAACGGGGATCGGCATGTTTTCGTTGATTTCTGCCGGCGTCGCCCCCGGGGTGGCGCTGCTTAGCTATTTTTATTTAAAGGACGAGTATGAGGCCGAGCCGCTCTCCTTTGTGCTGCGCATGTTTTTTTTCGGCGCCTTGCTCGTTTTTCCGATTATGTTTATTGAGTATGTGCTCGCTGCCGAAGGGATCGTCTCCTCGCCGGCTGCCGAGGCGTTTTTCTCGGCGGCGCTGCTTGAGGAGTTCGTCAAATGGTTTGTCGTCTATTTTTTTGTCTACGACCATGACGAATTTGATGAGCCGTATGACGGCATTGTGTACAGCGCCAGCGTTTCGCTCGGATTTGCGACGCTCGAAAACATTTTGTATTTGCTCGCCAACGGAGTGGACACGGCAATCGCCCGGGCGCTCTTGCCGGTCTCAAGCCATGCCCTGTTTGCCGTCATTATGGGGTTTTATTTTGGCAAAGCCAAATTTGCCGGCCGAAAGCGCCGCTATTATTTATGGGCGTCGTTTTTGCTGCCGTTTTTCCTTCACGGCGTTTACGACTGGATTCTGCTCGCCCAAAAGCAGTGGGGGTATTACATGGGGCCGTTCATGCTCATCTTATGGTGGGTGGCGTTGCGCAAAGTGAAACAAGCGAAAGAATCCGTCCGCGTTGAGAAGATGCCATCCGTGAAAAGCCAGGCGTAACATGCTTGGCTTTTTTGTTTTTTCTGCATAAAAAGGAGAAGTTGAAGAAAAATAGGGGTAAAAACGGCGATGGTTGACGGGAGGTTTGCATATGGAAAGGAAATTGGTCATGCTCATGTTGATCGGCCTGATGACATGGATGCATCCGGCCGGCCATGCGGCTGCTTTTTCCCCGCAGGTGATTCAGCGTGGCGCGGTTGGCGACGATGTCATTGAATTGCAGGCGCGGCTGCAGTATCTCGGCTTTTACAACGGAAAGATTGACGGCGTGTTCGGCTGGCGCACGTATTGGGCGCTGCGCAACTTTCAATACGAATACGGGCTGCCGGTCGATGGTCTGGCCGGCGCCGAGACGAAACGAAAGCTCGTGAACGCATCGAAATATTACGAGTCGTTTGTGAAAGAGCAAATCCGTCAAGGAAACGAGTTCACCCATTACGGCGGCATTCCGCTCAGCAAGCAGGTGAAAAAACGCGGCGGAGGCGGCGGGCGAACGGTGAAAACGACAGCATCCAATGTGCCGAAAGGGTTTTCGCAAAATGACATTCGACTCATGGCGAATGCTGTCTACGGCGAGGCGCGCGGTGAGCCGTACATCGGGCAAGTAGCCGTCGCGGCCGTCATTTTGAATCGGCTCGAACACCCGTCGTTTCCGGACACGGTTGCCGGGGTGATCTTTCAGCCTGGGGCGTTCACCGCAGTGGCCGACGGACAAATTTGGCTGACGCCGAACGAAACGGCGAAAAAAGCGGTGCTCGATGCCATCAACGGCTGGGACCCGACCGGCGGGGCCATTTACTACTTTAATCCGGCGACGGCGACAAGCGCTTGGATTTGGAGCCGGCCGCAAATCAAACGGATCGGCAACCATATTTTCTGCAAATAAAGGAGGGGGACGGATATGCTGCGAACGATCTTGATCGCCGTGCTGGCTGTGGCGGTCATCGGCACCGGTTATTGGGGCTACCGCGAGCATCAAGAGAAAAATGCGATCTTGATTCATGCGGAGAACAACTATCAGCGCGCCTTTCACGATCTGGCCTATCAAATTGACTTGCTTCACGATAAACTGGGCGCCACGCTCGCGATGAACTCGCATGCGTCATTGTCGCCGGCGCTCGCTGAAATATGGAAAATTGCCTCGGAAGCCCATTCCGATGTCGGCCAGTTGCCGCTGTCGCTTTTGCCGTTTAACAAAACGCAAGAATTTTTGTCGCAAATCGGTGAATTCACCTACCGGACCGCAGTGCGTGATTTGCAAGAGGAGCCGTTGACAAAAGAAGAGTATAAGACGCTGCAAGGGCTGTATAAAAGTGCCGGGGCGATCCGCCAAGAGCTGCGCAATGTGCAGCATTTAGTCTTGGAAAACAATTTGCGCTGGATGGACGTCGAACTGGCGCTGGCAACGAACGATCAAAAAGAAGACAACATCATCATTGACGGCTTCAAAGCGGTCGAAAAAAATGTTGATACGTTCTCAAGTTCGTCCGAGTTTGGTCCGTCATTCATCGGCCTGGCCAACGAGGAAAAAGGGTTCGTCCGCGCGAAGGGCCGCCCGGTTTCCAAAGATGAAGCAAAGCGGATCGCACGCGATTTTCTCGGCTTGAAAGGAACGGAGAAGATCAAGGTGACGGAAAGCGGCAAAGGGGCCGACGAACGCTTTTACAGTTTGACGATTCACGATCCGAAAACAAAAGGCGATATTTACATGGATATAACGAAAAACGGCGGCTATCCGATTTGGGTGTTAAACAGCCGGCCGGTTGGCAAACCGACGATCAGCCTGCATGAGGCGGCCAACCGCGGAATGGCGTTTTTGAAGCGGCACAAATTCACCGGGTTTGAGCTGTATGACAGCACACAGTACGATAACGTCGCCGTGCTCACGTTTGTGAAAAGCGAAAACGGCGTCCGCATCTACCCGGAAGCGATCCAAATGAAAGTGGCGCTTGACAACGGCCATGTCGTCGGCTTTACGGCGCGCGACTATTTGTCGTCGTCCATCCCGCGCCCGCTGCCGAAACCGGCGATCACTGCCGAAGAAGTGAAGAAAAAGTTGAATCCGCATCTAAAGGTAATGGAACAGCGCCAGGCGGTCATTATGAACGACTTGCAAAAGCCAGTGCTTTGCTACGAGTTTTTAGGGACGCTCGGTGATGATACGTATCAGCTGTTTATGAACGCGTCAACCGGCATAGAGGAAAAAGTGGAAAAGCTTGAAAGCGTCGAACCGAATTACGAATGAAAACAGAGGGAGGCCTGAAACATGGCTTCCTTTTTGTTTCCGTCCGCCTCAAGCGCCCACTCTGTGGTATAATGATCGTACAAAAACGGCATCCAGCTGAAAAGGGGAAGCGGAAACATGATGATCAAAATTGGGGATCCGATTCGGCTTGAGCCGCTTGATGGCTCGGCACGCCAATACCGAAGCAAAGTGCTTGCCGTCGACGGCGGGGCGATCCATATTGGCTACCCCGTTGACGAGCAGACGGGAAAAACAGTGTATTTGTTAAACGGGATGCAGTTTAAGGCAAGTTTTGTCAGCCAAGAAGGAACGTTATACATGTTTGACACCGAGGTAAAAGGGAAAGTGCATGATCCGTTGCCAATGGTGGTCTTGGATTACCGAGGCGACGAATATGTCATCCGCATTCAGCGCCGCCGCTATGTGCGGGTGAGAGCGAATGTTGACGCTGCCGTCCACCCGCTTGGTGGAGGCGAGTTTGCCCCGTTTGTGACGATGACAGCCGATATTAGCGCAGGCGGGGCCGCTCTTTACATTCCGATGACGCACGCGCCGCTTCTGCGCCCCGGCATGTCAGTCGAGCTTTGGCTCGTGCTGACGATGCGCTCCGGCGACTGTCATTATGTGCGCACGAAGGCGACGGTCGTCCGCATGGCTGTCGACGAGCACAGCGGGGCGAGAATGTCGGTCGAGTTTGCCGGCCTCGCCTCGCAAGATCGCGTCCGGCTCATCCGCTACAGCTTCGAACGGCAGCTTGAAGAGAAGAGAAGGGAATAAATAAGGCGACGGCGTGGAATACTGCTAGAAAAAACGGAAGGCGGGGTTGTTCGCCATGAAGCGGATCGAAGAGCTGTTATGGAAGCTTGTCGCGATTCAGGCGATTTGTCTGCTCATCGCCCAATGGCTTGTTCTGTACACGCCGGCGGCGCTTTATATCGGCAAAGTATATGAGTATGAGGGAGTCGCCAAGCCGACAAAAACAGAAACGATCGAAACGGCCGTCGACCGCTGACGGCGGATATGGTACAATGAACATGAGAATATGCAGGAGTTTCCTGCATTTTTCTTTGTGCCCTGATCAAATGATTTAGACAAAGCAGGAGGAACTATGAAACAACGGATTAACATCGCCATTGACGGACCTGCGGCAGCCGGAAAAAGCACGGTTGCCAAACTGATCGCCCGACGCCTCTCCTACGTGTATATTGATACGGGCGCGATGTACCGCGCGCTGACGTACCGGGCGCTCCAATGCGGCGTCGATGTCCATGATGAGCAAGCGCTCTTGTCGCTCCTTCGCCATACGCATATTGAACTGCAGCCTTCGCCGCAAGGGCAGCTCGTGTTTGTCAACGGCGAAGACGTCACGGACATCATTCGCGGCGAGGCGGTGACGAATGCGGTGTCGTTCGTCGCCCAGCATCCGCTGGTGCGCGAGGAGATGGTCGCCCGCCAGCGCGCCATGGCCAAAGGTGGCGGCGTCGTCATGGATGGGCGCGACATCGGAACGAACGTGCTGCCGAATGCCGAGGTGAAAATTTTCTTAAAAGCTTCGGTTGAGGAGCGGGCGCGGCGCCGGCATGAGGAAAACATCGCCCGCGGCTTTCCGTCCGACTTTGAAACGTTGAAAGAAGAGATCGCCCGCCGCGACCGCCTTGACTCGGAGCGGGAAACGGCGCCGCTGCGCAAGGCGCCGGATGCCGTGGAAATCGACACGACGTCGTTGTCGGTCGAAGAAGTGGCGGCGCGCATTATGGAAGTTGTCAATGAAAGGATTGGATGACGGTGGATTTTTATTCCTTCGCCAAAGGAATCGTCAAAGGAGTGCTCACCCCTTTGTACCGCATTCAAACGATCGGGGTTGACCGCTTTCCAAAAGAAGGCGCGGTGCTTCTTTGCGCCAACCATATCAGCAACCTAGATCCGCCGGTCGTCGGCATTACGGCGCCGCGGCCGATTCGGTTTATGGCGAAAGAAGAATTGTTTCGCGTTCCGGTGGTGAAAACGCTCGTCAAAAACTTGCACGCGTTTCCCGTAAAGCGCGGCATGAACGACCGCCAGGCGTTGCGCATAGGGCTTGAGGTGCTGAAACAAGGCGAAGTGCTCGGCATTTTTCCCGAGGGGACGCGCAGCAAAGATGGCCGGCTGAAAAAGGCGCTGCCCGGCGTCGGCTTTTTCGCTTTGCGCACCGATGCGGCTGTCGTTCCATGTGCGATCATTGGCCCGTACCGGCCGTTTGTGCCGCTCAAAGTCGTGTACGGGGCGCCGATTGATATGGCGCCGCTGCGCGCGCGGAAGGCGAGCCCGGAGGAGGCGGCCGACTACATTATGGATCATATCCGCCAACTGCTTGAACAACATCAGTAAGCATTATAGTACATGTTGATTGAGAAAATATGGTATACTAATTAGAAAAGCGTCCTTATTTTGCCGACAGCCGGCCGCGGCCTCGGCGCGAGGCGCGCTTTTGGCAGGATCGCCAGTCGATGAAGGAGGGGTTTTTACGATGACAGAAGAAATGAATGTGCAAGTGAATGTGTATGAAGTGGGCGATATCGTCCGCGGCAAAGTGGTGAAGCTTGAGGACAAGCAAGTGCTTGTCGAAGTCGAAAACAGCAAGCAAAATGGCATCATCCCAATCAGCGAGCTGTCGAATTTGCATATCGAGAAGCCGAGCGATGCCGTTGCTGTTGGGGATGAAGTGACGGCGAAAGTCAAAAAAGTGGAAGAAGGCAAAGACGGGGAAGAAGGGCTGCTCATTTTATCGAAAAAGGCAGTCGATGCCGAGCGGGCGTGGGAAGAGCTTGAGCGCAAGTTCGCAAACGGCGAGGCGTTCGAAACGGTCATCAAAGACATCGTCAAAGGCGGGCTTGTCGCCGATGTCGGCGTGCGCGGCTTCATTCCGGCGTCGCTTGTTGAACCGCACTATGTTGAAGATTTTTCCGATTACAAAGGAAAAACGCTCGCCGTCAAAGTGGTGGAGCTCGACCGCGAGAAAAACCGCGTCATTTTGTCGCACCGCGCTGTTGTTGAGGAAGAGCAAGAGCGGCAGCAGAAAGAGCTGCTTTCCCGCATTGAGCCGGGCCAAGTGCTCGAGGGCGTCGTCCGCCGCATTGCCGATTTCGGCGTCTTTGTCGATGTCGGCGGGTTTGATGGGCTCGTACATATTTCCCAGCTTTCCCATACGCGTGTCGCCCATCCGTCCGAGGCGGTGAAAGAAGGCGATGCGGTGAAAGTGAAAGTGCTGGCCGTCGACCCGGAGAACGGGCGTCTGTCATTGTCCATCAAAGAGGCGCTTCCGGGTCCGTGGGAAGGCATCAGCGAAAAAGTGAAGCCGGGCGATGTCGTCACCGGGACTGTGAAGCGGCTTGCTTCATTCGGCGCGTTCGTGGAGATTTTCCCGGGCGTCGAAGGATTGGTCCACGTATCGCAAATTGCCAACCGCCGCATCGGTTCGCCGCATGAAGTGCTGAAAGAAGGCGATGAAGTGAAAGCGAAAGTGCTCGATGTCAACGAGGCCGAGCACCGCATTTCCTTAAGCATCCGCGCGCTGCTTGAGGAAGAAACGGCCGCTCCGGCGGAAGATTACAGCCAGTATACGAAAACGGCGGAATCGCGCGGCTTCCAGCTCGGCGAAGTGATCGGCGAGCAGTTGAAAAAATTGAAATAACCTAAGTGTAAAAAAAAGGGTGTCCGAGAAAGGCCGGAACACCCTTTTCTTATTATGATCGCGTATAGCAACAGAAACAATCGTTGTGTTCGGTGTGAACGACCCACCACCTGCGCGAGGTTTTCCACAGGCGGCCGCGTTGTTACTGCCTGTTCCGTTCGCGCGCTTCTTCCGGCGTATCAAGCCGGGCTGCGCCTTTGTAGGCGAATGACTGGTCACGGTCGGACTCGACGCGCCGCGATTGTTTCAGCTTTTTCTCCTGACGGTCTTTTCCCATACACCCCGCTCCTTTCTTGATGAATATCATTTTTACTATGACCGGGCGTTCTTTTTTCTATGCATGAATGAACGGCCATAAAAGATGACATAATGGACATAATAAGGGGTGGAAAAGATGGAAGGGACTTATTTTTATCTCTTTTTTTGGTTCATATGGATTGTCGCCACCTTTTTGATGAAAAAGACGGGCGAACGGACGAGGCTGGCGGCGTTCGCTCTTGTGATGATCAGTTCCGCGTCGTTGACGGTGGAAATCGGTGTTGTCCGCGCCACGTTGGCGTTTTTCGTTCTTTTTTTATGTTCATGTTATGCGGCCATCGAGCGGCGGCCATGCCGCCTTCCGTTTCTGGCGCTGTCGGCGTCCGGCTTGGCGTTTGCCTATGCCGCCTTCCGCCTGCTTGCCTTGTTTGATCCGGTTTGGATTTGGCTTGACGGCCAGTGGATGCTCGCTTGGTGGCTCGTTATCGTCAGCAGTTTGTTTCATCGCCGCTTTGCCGCCCGCCTTCTTTGTCTGGCGCTTGGCGGCTGCCAAGGGGAAGCGGTATACGCCATGGCCATTCACCGCATGGCGCCCGACTATGTGCTCGGTTCGTTCTCGTTTTTCGACGCGGCGGCGATCAGCGCGTCGTGTTTGCTTATTTGGGAAATGATCCGCTTCCTGTCGCTTCAGCTCGAGGAAAAACGGCCTGTAAGGGGGGCGAGACAGCCGTGAACGAATATACGTTTCCCATTTTATACGGCGTCGCTGTCGGAGTGCTGACCCGCCTTTATTTGTTGCGCACCGATTACCGGCAGTATCCGACATACTTGCACGGGCGGACGATCCATATCGCATTGGGGGCGATCGCTGCCGGTCTAGGGACGGTCGCCGTGCCGGCGATCATGGAAAAGGAGTTTGCCGCCATCACGTTTTTGGCGTTGGCCGCCTCACAGTTTCGCGATGTGCGCAACATGGAGCGCAACACGTTGAACGAGCTTGACCAGTATGAATTAGTGCCGCGCGGAAAAACATACATTGAAGGCATTGCGATTGTGTTTGAAGGGCGGAACTATTTGGTCATTTTCGTTTCGTTTTTATCGACTCTTTTTTATTTAGTGTGGAACGTTTGGGCGGCGCTCGCGGCCAGCGCCATCGGCATGATGGTGGCGCGGCGATTTATGAGCGGGAGCCGGTTGAAAGATATCGCCGATGTGAAATATGTCAAACCCCATTTTGAGGGGGCAGGGCTGTATGTGGACAACATTTACATTATGAATATCGGCTTGCCGGCGCGGAGGGAAGAAATTTTGCGCTACGGGATGGGGTTTATTTTGACGCCGAAAAACTTCAACGCCCGAACAACGATCGCCAACCTTGGGCAGCGGCAGGCGATTTTGCACGATGTGTCGACGGCGCTCGGCATTTACCGCGACTCCGGGACGCCGGCGCTCGTGCCGCTCGCCAAACGTGATTTAAACGACGGGCGCGTCGGCATTTTCATTTTGCCGCAAGTGGAGGATATCGAGAAGGCAAAAGCGGTCATTGAGAATGTTCCGGTGTTGGAGAGCGCGATCCGCATGCCGGGCGAGCGGCGTTGGAAACGGAGAGGGGGCAGCGGTGATGACGCATGAAAAAATGATTTTGGCGGTCATTACGATCAACGGTGAAGCCGTCGCTGGGGGTGCGCCGATCTTTGTTTGCCGCACGAAGGAGGAGATGGAGCGAATCGCCGCCAATTTGGAGGCGATTTTGGACGGCATCGCCCATGAGCTCAGCGACGGGCTGCTTGTGATCGTCAAGCATTAGGCGGTTGTTGGGTGTTTCACTTTTTGATAAAATAAAGCAGTTGCAGCACGTTTTGGTTCATCGCCCAGCGCCTTCCCCGCTTTTCAAGCCGGGTGGGCGGCAAAGGCGCGGATCGCCCAAGCGTGCTTGGCGGGGATGGATGTCTGGTCTGGAAAAAGGCGCCTCTTCAAGAGCAAACGAAACAAAAATGAGGATCAAAAGGGTGGTAGCATGGCAAATCCAGTTGTAGCGATTGTCGGCCGTCCGAATGTGGGGAAATCAACGATTTTCAACCGCATTGTCGGAGAGCGCATTTCCATTGTGGAAGACGTGCCTGGGGTGACGCGCGACCGCATTTACAGCAGCGCCGAATGGCTGAACCATACATTTTACTTAATCGACACCGGCGGCATCGACATCGGCGATGAGCCGCTGCTTGTGCAAATTCGCCAACAGGCGGAAATCGCCATCGATGAGGCGGATGTCATCATCTTTATGACGAACGGCCGCGACGGTGTGACTGCGGCTGATGAAGAGGTGGCCAAGCTGCTCCGCCGGTCGAACAAGCCGGTCGTGCTCGCCGTGAACAAAATCGACAATCCGGAAATGCGTGATTTGATTTACGACTTTTACGCGCTTGGATTCGGGGAGCCGTATCCGATTTCCGGGGCGCACGGGACGGGGCTTGGCGATTTGCTTGACGCCGTCGTCCGCCATTTTCCAAAAGGGGCCGCCGAAGAGTATGAAGAGGACGTGATTAAGTTTTGCCTCATCGGCCGTCCGAATGTCGGCAAATCGTCGCTTGTCAACGCCATCTTAGGGGAAGAGCGGGTCATTGTCAGCGACATTGCCGGGACGACAAGGGATGCGGTGGACACGTCGTTTGTGCGTGAAGGGCAGGAATATGTTATTATTGATACGGCAGGAATGCGCAAACGCGGAAAAATTTACGAAAGCACGGAAAAATACAGCGTGCTGCGCGCGTTGCGGGCCATTGAACGGTCGGATGTCGTTCTTGTCGTGCTAAACGCCGAAGAAGGCATTCTCGAGCAAGATAAAAAAATCGCTGGCTATGCGCATGAAGCCGGGCGCGGGGTGATTCTCGTCGTCAACAAATGGGACGCCATCGAAAAGGATGACAAAACGATGGCTGAATTTGAGCGGAAGATTCGCGATCACTTCCCATTTTTGGACTATGCCCCGATTTTATTTGTGTCGGCGAAGACGAAACAGCGGCTCCATAAGCTGCTGCCGCTCGTGCAGCTTGTCAGCGACAACCATGCGATGCGCGTTCAGACGAACGTGCTCAATGAAGTCATTATGGATGCGGTGGCGATGAACCCGACGCCGACGCATAACGGCAAGCGCTTGAAAATTTATTATATGACGCAAGTCGCCGTCAAGCCGCCGACGTTCGTCGCCTTTGTCAACGATCCGGAATTGATGCACTTTTCGTACGAACGATTTTTGGAAAACCGCATCCGCGATGCGTTTGGCTTCGAGGGTACACCGATCAAAATCATCGCCCGCCCGCGGAAATAAGAAAAGCGGAAGGCTGCGACAATCGGATAAAGGAAGTGGGAAACGATGGAGAACATCGCTGTATTGGGCGCCGGAAGCTGGGGGACGGCGCTGGCGCTCGTTCTGGCTGACAACGGGCACCGCGTTCGGCTTTGGGGGCAGCGGGCTGAACAGATCGAGGAAATCAACAAACGGCGGACGAATGAAAAATATTTGCCGGGCGTCCGCCTGCCGGAAGCGATCATCGGTTATCATGATCTTTGCGCTGCGCTCGACGGCGTGTCCGTAACGGTGCTCGCTGTGCCGACAAAGGCGATCCGCGGCGTGCTGCAAAAAGCGCGCGCGTGCCTGGCGGCGCCGGTCACCGTGGTCGCCGTCAGCAAAGGCATCGAGCCGGGGACGCACAAGCGCGTATCGGAAATTGTCGCTGAGGAAATGGGCGAATGGCTGGAAGACGTTGTCGTTCTTTCGGGGCCGAGCCATGCGGAAGAAGTGGTGCTCCGCCATCCGACGACGGTGGCGGTGTCATCGCCGAATATGGAAGCGGCGCAGCGCATTCAAGATCTATTTATGAACCATCACTATTTCCGCGTGTATACGAACCCGGATTTAGTCGGTGTCGAAGTCGGCGGGGCGCTGAAAAACATCATCGCCTTGGCCGCCGGCATCAGCGACGGGCTCGGCTACGGGGATAATGCGAAAGCAGCCCTCATCACAAGAGGGTTGGCCGAGATTGCCCGGCTCGGCTGCGCGCTTGGCGCCAACCCGCTCACCTTTTCCGGGCTGGCCGGAGTCGGCGACTTGATTGTCACGTGCACAAGCACCCATTCCCGCAACTGGCGGGCCGGTTATATGCTTGGCCAAGGAAAAAAACTTGACGAGGTGCTCGAAAGCATGGGGATGGTTGTCGAAGGGGTGCGGACGACAAAAGCGGCGTACGAGCTGGGGGGAGAACTCGGCGTCAAAATGCCGATTACCGAGGCGCTCTATGAAGTCTTGTTCGAAGGGAAAGAGCCGAAAGAAGCAGTCGATTCGCTCATGGCGCGCGGAAAAAAGCAGGAAATGGACGATGTCATGAACATTTTTGCCGAGCCGTAACGCTGAAAATAGGCGGATGGCGGTACAAGTCGTCCCTGTTTTGCATACAATATGACGAACCATCATCGGCTTGAGCTTCCGGAAGGGTATAAGGCGATGCTGAAGTAAAGAAAGCCCCGCTTTACTTCAGCTTTTTTTATGGCGATGATATAATAGTTGTCGAAAAAAGGAGGAACACGTATGTCACCGGCTTTAGCGAAAATGTGGATCGCCATCGCCTCAATGGTGTTCATGTTTATTTCCGTCGGTTTCATTTATTTGAGCCGCTACAAGCTCAAGATTCGCTGGCTTCGCTTTTTGCTGGCGGTTATCGCTTACGTCCTGTTGATTCTCGCTGGCATCATCATTATTTTTGTCGTGTTCAGCGGACCGACGCCGCAATAGGAAAAGGATGGAGGAACTGTCAACTACCCCCACTTCGCTAACGCTTGAAGTGGGGGCTTGCAACTCCCCAGAAGTGCAAACGGACTTCGTCCTCCTTCCTTGACTTGGGGTTGCATC